>PLCH01000082.1 GCA_003135585.1 Chitinophagaceae bacterium | reverse complement strand
GGTTGAGCCACGAAAATACAATGGTGGCAAAAATGGCATATAGCAAGTATAACCTCGAATAATATATAAAATTCTTAAAGTTCCCGTTTTTGTATAGCATCCAGTAAACAGTTTTCTAGCAATGTTGTAATATGATCCCAGGAATANNGCAATGTCTTCAGCAGACCAAAAATAAAAAGCATCTTCTCCCAAAACAGCTTTGTTAAATATATTATCGTGGGCGATGATCAAGGCTTGTGATGCCATAGCTTCCAAGAGGGAAGGGTTGGTACCTCCAACCGAATGGCCGTGGAAATAAAAGGAAGAGAAATGCCGAAGGTTGTTTAGAAGATCAATGTCGTAGACTGGTCCCATGAATAATGTTTTATGATCTTCATATTTGTCTTTTAGATAGGTGCCATAGGCTTTATTATAATTGCCAATAAGGATGAGTTTTTTCTCTGTGCCTGATTGAAGGTGCCCTTGGATGATTGTTTCAATATTATTTTCTGGTTCCATGCGGGCAATCAGAAGATTATAAGAATATTTTAATAATTCGTACTTATCTAGCGCTCTTTCGTCAGGATCCTCAAAGAGTGTGGCCCCATATGCGACGAATGAGGCATTTCTTCCATACTTGTCCAATAAATAAGCCTGAATGCCTTTCGAATCTGCAATTAATTTGTGGCTCTTCAAGACTGCCCATTTCTCAGCAATTTTTAGGAAATTTCGCACGGGCTTGGAGTATTTAGCTCTTTTCCACTCCAACCCGTCCATATTAGTTACAATAACAGGTCCCTTTGGGAAAAGAGATGCCCAAACACTGCTGCTTGTATAACCCAATTGTAATATGACATCGTACTTCCTGTATCGAGTATCAAGGATACAATTTAGATCATAGATAAAATGGCCGATGGTACCCAGTCTTTTCTCAGGATCTGCTTTTTTTATTAATTCGACCCCTTTCCAGTTCGAGTCCTCGTGTGGGTGCAAAGAAGAGTTGTATACAAAAACCCTATGTCCCCTGGAAACAAGGGCGGGAGCGACAAATTCCGCGAATTGTTCAAAGCCCCCGTGTTGATTGGGTATACCCCTTGTACCAATGATCCCTATTTTCATGTCAATTCCTTTGACCCAGTATATTATTGTAAGCTTTCAGTGTTTCTTGTGCTGTTACTAACCACGTATAATGGGTGAAAATTTTTTCTCGTAATTGTTCATTAAATTCTTCTGAAGCCGCTTTTTCCACGGCCTCAAAGATGGAGGCCGGGGACCCAGGATCACAGTAATAAGCGTATTCTTCGAAGTATTCCTTTGTGTCGCCTTTGTCTGTTATCACAATATTGCAACCCATTGCTGCGGCTTCCAATGAACTAAGACCCGTTGTCTCAAACCAGCTTGGTAATACATGAACTTTCGCTTTGTTGTAATATTCAACCAATGCCTCCTGATTAATACCATTCACAAAACAAATATTTGAACCTGCATTTGTTTTGCATGTATTGTAATAGTGTATCTGATTGGCCGAGGGGGAACCGATAATAATCAATTTGTAAATGGTTTCATTTAAAGCCTTGATTAAATTTAATTGATTTTTCCTGCCTTCAATTCTTCCCACACATAAGATAAGCCTTTCATCCCTGATGACCTGATGGGAAAGCCTGCTGAATAAAATAGGGTCAATCGCGTTTGGAATTACGCTGTAAGCATTGCTCACTTTGTAATGCGATTGCAACCTGATGTACTCATTTTTGGAGTTTGGTAAAAGCATGGCTGCGCCTTTGACAATTTTCCGAATAGATTTTTTCTGCCCGAGGAACAGATAAGACGGGCTTATAATTTTTTCGCCATTCGCAATGACCCTGCCGATGACTTTGACATATTCGATCAGGTCCGGGGGAAAAAGCCTGAAAAAAAAACCTGCGATCCCTTTTCTCATTTTTTTCTCAAATTCACCATAATCGACATAAATAGTTGAAACCACATAAGGCTTCCCGGATTTTTCAATATGAATAAGTATATCTGCAGGTCTGATGATATTAAAAAAATGTATCAGATCATAGCCCAGGTAATCTATTTTTTCATTACACAGTTTAATGGTTGCCTGAACGCCTATTTTTTCGAGATAACGAGCTGTATTGACCACCTGAACGGTATCTCCTCCCGTATCCTTATATAAGGTTGCCCTTGAAATGAAAAGAATTTTCACTGTGCTGATATTTTTGAAACTACCTGGATTTATTTTTAGCAATAAGGCGGTGATTCTATGAGTTAATGGTATTTTTTCTTTGGGAAATAATTATAGAGTTACTGCATTTGATTTTTTGTTTCGTTGATATACATCCCTTCTTTTAAATTCTTCAAAATGATTGTCAGTAAATGCTAATATCCATATGACGTATTCAGCGATATTCATAATGTAGCTCCCGGTAAACTGATAAATAAATATGAAAAGAAAAAGACTTAGCCTGTAATAATTAGTATAAACNNGCGGTTTTGAAAAAAAAATAAAATTCGATCCCAAATCGAAGAAAAATGCCTGCTATTCCGAATATAGCCAGTGTTTCGCCAACTGCATTGGGTATGACCACATCATTAACAGTAAAATCCGAGCTTTTGTACAGTTTTCTAAATAAATCCAACCCCAGTTCTTTAACCTGGCCAAGCCCGCAGCCGAAATAAATATTTTTTAAACCGGCAATATTCCAGCCAAGATAAAAAGAATCAATAGTTCTTCCTTTGAAGGAAGTGTCTCTTCCTGCAAAAATATTTGCTATCCGTGTGAAAACGATATTTTTCGGGAAGAATATGAACAAAACTATTAGAGCTAAGAAGATAGATAGACTTGAAAAGACAAGGTAGCCAGCTAATTTCTTTTTTGGAAAAAAGTAGGTGATATTTGTTAAAAAAGTTATAAAAAGCGCAAATACCAATCCTAAAATTACGCCGAAGGACAAGGATAATATCAATGGAACAGTGAGGAGCAAAAAAATCGTGAATGGAGCAGGCAGTTCTTTCATCGCTATTTTTAAGTAATAATATAAGGCTATAGGCACCAGCAAAGTGGAGTAATAGGAGGGTTCATACGTTAACAGTTTCAATCTTGTAATATGATCCAAACCGGGAGAAAGGGAAGCTTCCGTCCAAAAAAGGGCCTTTAATGGATGTATAAAAAGGGTAATTAAGGCAATGCACAGAAAAAAAGTATTTAATAATAGTATATTCTTGTAAATGGTTCTTAAGCTCTGGCAGTTTTGCAGGAATTGGTAAAAGCTCAACCCAAATATGAAGACAGATACAAAAAGAAGGAGCGACCGTAAATAATAATTAATATATACCCCATCAATAAGATGGATTATTACAAAGGGAGTTAACATAAACAGGAAAACCCATACTATTTTAAAAGAGGGGAATCTGTATAGCCACAAAACAAAAAAAGGGGTAAGAATGGTGGTATATAGCAGGCCAAGCGGAAGCATCAGGCTATTAAAAAAAAAATACAGAATAGCCAATGGTAAATATTTGTTAATGCGTAGTACCTGATGCATAGTCGATTCTAGAATTTAGAATTTGTTCATTATTTCAATCACACGTTCCACGTCAGGTACTTTATGAAAATAAGAAATGGGCAAACTTAAGGTAGTTTGATGAATTTCCTCTGCAATAGGTGTATGCTGGTCGTCAATAATCCCCTGCATTGCCTGCTGTTTGTTGGGGGCTAACGGGTAATGAATCTCTGTTTTGATTTCTTTTTTTAACAAATACTCCTTCAGCTCATTTCTTTTTTTATGTCGAATATTAAAAATATGGTAAACGTCATAATAATCCTCGTGGACGACCGGCCTAATGAAATCACTTTTTAATCCAGCCAGGTATAACCTGGCAAGTTTTCTTTTGTGTTCATTGATGAGATCAAGCTTTTTCAGCTTAATTGAAAGAAAAGCTGCCTGTATCTCATCTAACCGGGAATTATACCCCAGCTTTTCAGTGAAGTATTTTACTTTGGAACCATAGTTTCTTAAAGAACGGATTGTTTCATTCAGTTGGAAGTCATCCGTGGTTACGGCCCCTGCATCTGCAAGGGCACCTAAGTTTTTAGTTGGGTAATAACTAAA
>PLCH01000629.1:3445-8071 GCA_003135585.1 Chitinophagaceae bacterium | reverse complement strand
CGATGAACCCTTTGGTGATATCTCTGCCATACCGACTTTTCTGGTCAGCCAGGTTGCCAGAAAAATGGTAACCGTGGCGCTTTCGGCGGATGCCGGCGACGAAATTTTCGGTGGCTATAACAGGTATGGCTATCTTAGAAAGATACAGCAAAATCTGAAGTGGTTCCCCTCTTTTTTGTCAGGTATTACTTCCGGCGCAATGAATACGCTGGACCTTTCCAAAATTCCCTATATAAAAAACAAGCCTGGAATTGTGAACCGCTACAAAATGATGGCAGACGTGATACATACGAAAAATATATTTTCCCAAAATGAAATACTCGCATCAAAATACAAGCATAAACAGATCGCCGGAATANNAAAACACTTTTTTTAACAGCCAGGAATTCATCAATCACCACAATGATGATTTTTCCAAGATTCTGGCCGTGGATTTCAAAACCTATTTACCGGATGATATTCTTGTAAAAATTGACAGGGCAACCATGAGCGTTGCCCTGGAGGGCAGGGAACCTTTTATAGACCACAGGATCATAGAGTGGGTGGCCCAATTGCCCATTCATCTGAAGATAAAAGGCAGGGAAAAGAAATACCTGTTAAAGAAAATAGCGCACAAATATGTTCCGGAAGAGCTCCTGAAAAGACCTAAAATGGGGTTTGCTGCGCCGATGACGACCTGGTTCAAAAAAGAATTGAAAGAACTGTTTGAGGAACATCTTAACGAAGATGCATTGAAAAAAAATGTCTTCCTCAATACATCCTATGTTTTGGAATTAAAGGAAAAATTCCTGAAAAATCCCAACGAAGACGAGGTCAACAGGATCTGGCTGCCTTTCATGTTTCAGATGTGGTGGAAAAAATGGATGGAATAAATCCGGGCACACGGATTAGATAAATAAAACTCATGAAAATTCTTGTTACAGGAGCAGCCGGTTTTATTGGATTTCAAACCTGCAGAAAACTCGCAGAGACCGCGCATGAAGTCATCGCGCTGGATAACCTGAATGATTATTATGACATACAGTTAAAATGGGACAGGTTATCCCGGTTGGGTTTCGAAGCAAAAGGGGCAGACAACCAAAAACCTGTCCAATCAAATAAATTTCCCAATCTGTATTTTATCAGGCTCTCTCTCGAACGCAAAGAAGAAGTTCTTTCCCTTTTCAGTCAATTCCATTTTGATGTGGTCATACAGCTGGCGGCCCAGGCAGGAGTAAGGTATAGCCTGCAAAATCCGGATACCTATATAACCAGCAATGTCNNTGCAGGCATTTTCCGGTCAAGCACCTGATTTTTGCAAGCAGTTCCAGCGTGTACGGCCTGAATGAAAAAATACCTTTTTCCCCTTCGGACGGTACAGACCATCCCATCTCTCTGTACGCGGCAACCAAAAAAAGCAATGAGTTGATGGCCTATACCTATCATCATCTTTTTAAAATCCCCGTTTCGGGTTTGCGCTTTTTTACAGCTTATGGCCCATGGGGAAGACCCGATATGGCCTATTTCAGTTTTACAAAAAACATTATTGAAAAAAAGGAAATAAGAATATTTAACCACGGGGACCAAATGAGGGATTTTACCTACATAGACGATATCACCAATGGAATTCTGGGTTTGATGGACCGTGCGATCGAATATCCGGAAAAATTTGGATTCAATATTTACAATCTGGGCAATCACCAGCCGGTAAAGCTGATTGATTTCATAGAAATATTGGNNCCCCCATACCAATATAAAAGAAGGTCTACAAAGATTTGTGGAATGGTACCGGGAATATTACGGGGTCTGACCGGTAGGCCTTCTTATTGTCCTGGTTTTCAAATTGTAAAGCAGCAAACCCTTGACCAGGGATTCAATGGGGTACTCAGGGCGCTCTGCATTAAAGCGGTGGAACATGCGGTTATGCATTTCCTTTTTCTGATTTTGGGTACCAAAAAAAATATCCATGCGGGGGGAATGCCCCCTCAACATTTCATCAAAAAAATCCTGTTTGACCCCGGCATCTTCATGCGGAAAGGCAAAAGCTTTATAAGAAATCCCAAAGGAACTTTGCAGGTATTTGCATGATTCTCGCGTCTGAAACAATTGTTCTTCCAGGCTGACCAGTCTGTAATTGGGATGATCCAGGCTGTGGGCACCGAAATAAAATCCTTTCTGAATTAATTCAGTGACCTGTCCGGTGCCCAGATAAGGTTTGACAGCTTTTAGATAGTCATCAAAAGATATATCCAGGCAATCCCCCAACTGATCAGCCAATTTTCTATTGAGATAATTAATTCCCAGAACGGCAGATTTTATTCCGGGTCTTTCACCGCTCTCCATACCCAGCAACCTGGTTATTTTTTCCCATACTGCCTTACCCGGCTTTTGGTTTTCAAGAGAATCCAAAACCAGACTCAGTTTGCAGCGGTAAAAGAGTTCCCTGTTATCCAGGAAAGACGGGTTCAAAAAGAAGAAGGCGGAAATTCCTTTTTGAAGGAGTATGGGGGCAATGATGTCATGGACTTCACTGAACCCGTCGTCAAAGCTGAGCAAAAATCCGCCCGGGGATAATTTTTGCCCTGTTTGCGAAGCCAGGATCAGCTCTTCGGGATGAACCGGACGGAAATGTGCCAGCAAATAATCAAGGTCATTGACAAACTGCTTTTTGTTCTTGTAGCCGAACAGGTGACTGACATGCGCCCTTTTTTCATCAGACACCAGGTGATGATATGGCAGCAGAATATCCCCGCTCCCCAGCTTTTTAAGAAAAGAAAGGGGCAAATGGGAAGCCGCCCGGTAATAAGATTTTTTAAAAAAGCTCATCTTTCAGGAGTTCTTCGATGTAGACAATTTTCGAATGCTCGGTCTTCAAAAAACCAGTAGCAGCTTTTTTCATGTTGAAAATAGCCTTGGACTGCCGTAACAGAACAAGGGGGACATGTAACNNCTATAATTAGGACGAAACTGAGAACAAATTGCAAAATAATCAGCAGCCAGATGATTGAAAACAATGGGTTGATAAAGTAATTGCAAAGACTAAAAAGAAAGGCCAGCCCGACCAGGATGATCAGGGGTGGCCGCAGCATGATAAATCCGAAATAAAGTAATTTTCCATCCAATCGTTTAAGAGCAGTTTTTATTATTCCCCAGTTTACCTTAAAATAGTTGAAATAAGTAAAAAGCCACCGGGTCCTCTGTTTTTCCAATGTCTTGCCATCTTCCACCTTTTCGTCATAAACAATGGATTCTCTGGCAAAAGCCAGTTGCGGGATGGCTTTGACAAGGTCAGCCTGTAATTTCTTATCAAATCCGCCCAAAATATTATTATACATGATTTCTTTGTATAATTGANNTGGCGATTCCAAGGCCCAGGATACAGGAAGAAAGATTTAGCTCCATGCGCATTTCCCTTTCAAGAAAAGTATTGTAAATATGGCCCATTGAATCCAGCTTGGCGTATTTCGAACCTATGTTCTTGCTAAGCATATGCGTCTGGACTGCGCGAAATCCCTGTTGAAAATATTTGTTCAGGTTCTCAAAATATCTGGGATGTACAAGATTATCCGAATCAAAAATTACGATTACGTCATGGGGTTCTGAAAAATTCTCCATCGCATGGCTGATGGACCTGATCTTTGCATTTAGAGGGCTTTCCGGCCTTAGTAACTTTACCCTGGGGTGGTCAAAATTCATATTTGAAATATCGCAATCGTCTGCAACGACATAGATATTAATCAGGCCATAGGTTTGTTTGAGAAGTGAATCCACAAGAGGGGGGATTAACCGGGTATCCTGGTGGGCCGTTATGATGGCGGCAAAACTGAAATCTTTTTTAATAAGGGGCTCCTTGTTTAGGATTGAACGGTCACCGACGAAAATTTTTCTAACGTAATGTATGATAAGCAGAAGCAGGGGCAATAGGAGATAGACCGCCAGGACGAGTTGAACGCATAAAAAAACATAGTAGAGGCCGTGCATGAACATAGCGCAAAAATAAAAATTATATTTCCATCTTCTCCCAGACGGTGACGAATCCTCCAGTAAACCCGACCGGAAGAACTTCTGCCAGTTTACAATCCCAGGCCTGAAGAAATTTCATTCGCTTGGTAAGCAACGAAAAGGGGAAAACATCCTCCACGAAATTTGTTTTGCCAAATTTTGTGATCACAAAATGTGAGTCTACGGCCAGTTTTTCCAAAGTCTTTTTTGTAAAGAACTGTAAATGAGTCAAATCATTGGCATCCGTCTGGACGGTTCTGCCTTTATATCCCAGCGCCGGTTTTATTCTTTGAATAAATTTCCATAACCAGCCATTTCTTTTTTTCAGGGCGATGGTGGGTCTCGTAACAAACAATTCCCGGGGACCCTTTCCATTGGGGACCGTTACAATTAACTTCCCGCCAGGTTTTATGGATTGATATAGCACGCCAAGCAAGCGGCCGGGATTTTCCAGGTGTTCCAGCACTTCGCTGCAGATAACAGCATCATATCTTTCCCCATTGGCAACCAATTGTTCGGCGCTGATAACATCGAACTTTACGTTGGGATAAAGGTTGAGTAACCTGGCTTTTTCAATGGTCTTCTCACTGATATCAATTCCATAAACATTAAAACCTTCAGCGCCCAGATTGCGGGATATCACTG
>PLCH01000629.1:0-3411 GCA_003135585.1 Chitinophagaceae bacterium | reverse complement strand
ATGGTTGATTTATTGACATCTTTATGAAATGTTTTTATTTCCTCTTGCAAGTTTATGGTAGATATCTTCTGTTTTCCTGGTCATAGTAACAGCATTATACCTGGTATTAATGGTGGCCTTTGCATTTTCCTGGAATTTTTCCCTGAGCCCTTGATCCTGACTGAGAGTAACAAAAGCTTCTGCAAGGTTTTTTTCCAATCCCTCCAATCCAACCAACCAGCCATTTTCCATGTGTTTTACCACTTCCGTATTTCCATCCACTCTGGAGGCTACAACCGGTTTACCCATGGACATTGCCTCCCTAAGGCTAAAGGCCAGCCCCTCCCACAGGGACGCCAGAACAAAAATATCCGAAGCCGCCAATACATCGGGTGTATCGATTCGAAAATCCTGGAAGAACACTTTATCTCCTATACCCAACCGACGGACCAAGGCCAGCGCTTCCTGTTTTGCATCCCCCTCGCCCACCATAAGCAATCTTAAAAGCGGTGCCCTCTGGGACGCTTCGTAAAAACCGCTTATGACTTTCAAGGGCTGTTTGTGATTGGTGAACCTTGCCATAAATAGGACAAGTATTCCGTCCCCGGGAATGCCTATTTCTTTTCTGATATCCTTAAAGGACCGGTCAGGATTAAACTTCCGTTGATCGATCCCATTAGGTATTACAACTGAATCGAACCCGCGGAAATAATGCTTGCCCGTTTGCTGATTGGCCACCGAAACAGAGATATTCACATCGCTGTGGGAGGTGATCCATTGCTCTCCCCACATCCTGAACCTTCTGACAAAAGGACTCTGATCATCATGAAAACTCCATCCGTGAACAGTATAGATAAAAGGAAGATTCAGTGACCTGGCCGGTCTTAAAGTATTGGAAGCGGCCCTCGTTACATGGGCGTGGAGAATATCTATTTTGCTTTCTTTTATGAATTCCCTGACTTTTCCCCAGGTAAAAATATCAAACGGTTTTTCCGTATGGATAACCTTTGTCTCCAGTCCCATCTGTTTGGCTCTTTCCACCATCGGACCATCTGTAAAGGAAAGGACAACGGGTTCAAAGCAGGACTTATCAATATTTTCAACCAGGCTAAGAAGGTGGGTTTCTCCTCCTCCGATCAATCCCTGCCTTATTGATTCAAGTATTCTTTTTTTCATAAAGGGTAGCCATTATAATTTTGTGGCTTTTCTCGCTTCCCGGTATATTTCTCCAGCGGAAGCATTAAAATTTATATAATCAGTTATTTGTGATTTAAACCCCAGCCATCTGGTAATTTTTCACTTATTTCAATATGGCCGAATTCCTTGCTTTGACGGGATCCGGTTTTTTTAGCCCAATCCGCCATCCGGGATATTCCCTCCTGAAGACCGAGACCGGATGAAAAATTAAATATTTTCCGGGCTTTTGTGTGATCAGAATATGCATGCATTACTTCATTTCTCGCACTTAGGTATTTGACTGAAGGCTCTACCTGAAAGCATTTTCCAACCACTTTGACCAGCTCATTCACGGTATAAGGCTGGTCTGCCCCTATATTGAAAACCTGGTTGTAGGCTTGCTCCATGCTAACCGAACGGGCAATGGGAATTGCTACATCATCAATATAGCTAAAGGCCCTGGTTTGCGATCCGTCGCCAAAAATTGTCAGGGGCTTTCCCTGCATGATCTGGTTCATGAAAATACCGATCACATTTCTGTATTTGTCACCTATATTCTGATTTTCCCCGTAAACATTGTGAGGACGGAAAATAACATATTTCAATCCAAACATTTCATGAGCAGCTTTGAGATCAAGTTCGACCGCATATTTGGAAATGCCATAAGGATCTTCCGGTACGGGTACCAGGTCTTCTGTCATTGGCAGCTGTCCATGTCCGTAAACTGCAATGGAAGAAGTAAAAACAAAGCATTTGACTTTATGCCTGACCGATTCATTAATCAGATGTATGCTCCCGAGCAGGTTGGTATTGTAGTTAAAACTCCGGATAAAATGGGAAAGGCCTTCAGCTGCATAGGCAGCTAAATGATATACATAGTCGAAATGATGGTCTTCAAAAAGCTTTGCCATCAGTTGGGAATCTGTTACAGATCCTTTTACAAATTTTGCGCCGGCAGGTATATGATCTTCAAAGCCTCCGCTCAAATCATCCAATACGATCACCTCGTGCCCCATCGCCAGACAATGCTTTACAACATGAGACCCTATAAATCCTGCACCTCCCGTTATTAAAGAACAAGCCATAACAAATAAAAATTTTAATTATACAGGTGAATAACTGGAAGTTTTTATATTCCAGAAAGTTCCGTTTAAAAAAGATTGCAAATGTCCAAACTGTTTGTGGTATGTAAAATACAGTATAGATTTTGGTGCCGCAATAAAAATAAAATACAGGATAAATATGGAGAATTGCGGGAGACTTGTATTGCGGCGCATATACAGGATTCTGTTACGGGTGTGATAATATACCTTGATAGCACTTTTTTTCCCCATCGTAATGGATTCCTTGTGATAAATCAAGGCTTTACCCACATACCATATCTTGTATCCGGCTTTCAAAATCCTTGCGGACCAGTCCCACTCTTCATAATAGATAAAAAATTTCTCCGGGAACATGCCTACGTCCTTTATTACTTCCCGCTTTACCAGCATGGCACAGCCGTGGGCCCCATCCGTAGGTCCGGAATAATCATACTGTCCCCTGTCCTCTTCCAGGCTTCCGACGGCAGTTGTCCTTCCTGTAAATACATTTATAGGATTGAAGCCTGCATATTGTATGACGTTGGTCCTGGAAAAAAACCTTATTTTAGGACAGGTGACCCCAATGGCAGGGTCTTCCGAAAACGGGTGGATCAGCAGATCCAGTAGATCCGGCGTGACCTCCGTATCATTATTGACAATAAAAATATAATCCCCCTTGGCATGGCGCATGCCCCAGTTGTTTCCACCTGTAAAGCCTAAATTGGTCTTGCTTAGCAGGACCGTTGTATGGGGATATTGTCTGGAAGAAATTTGATCTGTAGGATCAATGGTTGAACCCATGTCACAGACCAGGATTTCGTAATTCGGATAAAGCAGAGCCCTGGTGGACTCCAAAAACTGGCAGGTGATCTCAGTCTGATTCCAGTTAAGGGTTACTATAGTTATTAAGGGGGGTTCCGCTTTGGGCATAATAGTTTTCTTTTGTGGTAAACGAATGGCTGATCAAATTTCCCCCCTGCTTCTAATAGACCAGCCTATACCGGCTATTCATTAGAAACCCAAGGCATGAATCTGCAAGGGATTGATTTTTTATCCCGCCAACGGACAGCTTTTCAAAGGTAAAATGGATGGAAAACGGATTGGGGTGGACAAACCCGGTTAGGGGCTAAAAGTAATAACAAAATTCAAAATCTCAAAATGCGCTGGTGATTTT
>PLCH01000035.1 GCA_003135585.1 Chitinophagaceae bacterium | reverse complement strand
GGCCGGATTGGGCGGAACCAAAGATTATTTATCCTTGCCATTGGCGGATCTTCGCTTTATGGTCAGATTGAACATCGAATCCAGTATGGCGCTTTGCCTTACCTTACTTCCCTTATTGGAAAAAAACGCGCGATCTTATATTTTAAATGTTGGCAGTCTGGCCGGATTTGCCCCTCTACCCATAAAGAATCTTTACTCTGCCACAAAATCAGCGATTATTTTTTTTAGCTACGGCTTGAGTTACCAACTAAAGAAAAAAAACATCAGCGTTAGCTGTCTTTGTCCTGGTCCCGTTTTTTCGAAACCTGAAATCAAAAAAGAGACTGAGGAAAAGCTCGGTTGGCTGGGTACTTTAATGGCGGTAGAGCCAGAAAAGATAGGGGAAATAGCCGTGCGCAGAACTTTGAACAAAAGGCTAATAATAGTACCGGGTTTTTTACCCAAAATTATNNGAGCCGGAAATGAATCAAAATGAGGTCCGGGTTTTCTGCCAACTGGAAATGACATATGAAGCCGTACAGACCGGAAAAATGACGAAAAAAAAATAAGGAAAATTATTTCACTAAAAATAATGATCAGGATGTTTCTACCCCCAGGCCGAATAATCGTAAATCCCATATTCTTACAGCCGGATATTTCAAAATCCAACTGCTACAAAACTTCTTTTCATAAAGAAAATCGTGTTATGAAAAAATTTGCACACTTTTATGTTACCTTATTTCTTTTTATAGCCTGGTATCCCCAATCGGCTGCTGGCGCTGGTGACCTCCACATTCGCATTCCCTATGATTCCATAAGCCCCTTAACCCACCTGTTTCCTGATTCAATTCATTACAGCAGTCTTTTATACAATCATTCCGAAGAACCGCTGCCGTATGCTCTTGTAGCAGGTGGAAGCAAAGGAATCGGCTATGCCATTGCAGAAGCCTTAGCCAGGCGAGGGTACAATCTAATTTTAATTGCAAGGCATTCCGATTCCTTGCTGAGCGCAAAAAACAAATTGCAATCAGAATACCCTGTAAAAGTTGACATACTGTCTTATGATCTAAGCAGGGACGAATCGGCCGGTGCGATTGCACAATGGTGCATTGAAAAAAAGATTCAACTGAAAATTCTTTGCAATGTGGCAGGTTACGGCGGGTCCAGGGATTATTTATCCCTGCCCCTTGATTCCCTTCGTTATATGATCAATCTTAATATCGGGTCAGCTATGTCACTTAGTCTTAGCTTGCTGCCCCTGCTGGAAAAGAATGCGCCCTCCTATATCTTAAATGTTGGCAGCATGGCCGGATTTGCCCCTATCCCGGTAAAAAATATGTATTCTGCTACAAAATCTGCTGTTGTTTTCTTTAGTTATTCATTACGCTATCAATTAAAGAAAAAAAATATCAGTGTAAGTGTTCTGTGTCCCGGTCCTGTTTTTACCAAACCCGAAATCGTAAAGGATACAAAAGAGAAACTTGGCTGGATAGGCATGAAAATGGCCGTGCCGGCAAAAAAAGTCGGAGAAATTGCGGTACGGGAAACACTGAACGGAAGGATGGTGATTATCCCGGGAACCCTGCCCAAAATCATGGCATTTATCGTGAGGATTCTTCCCAGGAGGCTGATAGTTTCTATTTATGATAAGGCCGGAAAAAAATAACAAACTATAATTTGACCGGGCGATTCTTTTGCCTAAAGAAACAAATTAATTTGTATCCCGTTCTTTAAATGAAACTAAAAAAAACCGCCACTTATTCTTCCTAGGAACACTTGATAATCGTTGAGATCATTTTAAACTGCTTACTTGCATTGATGCAATGCGCGACATTGGCAGGTATGACGATGCCTTCACCCAGATTAAGTCTATATTTTTTTTCATCGATAATGATTTCTACCACGCCATCAATGATTTGGACAAAAGTCTCATAGGGTAATGTTTTTTCTCCTAATTCCTCCCCCTCATCAGAAGACAAGACCGTCACATTTCCGGTTGTTTTTTTTATAATTGCCTTGCTAACTATTGAGTNNATTGAGTTGGGCATATACTCAATGATTTCGGCGATTACAAGGGATTTTGATTTTTCCAATTCGTTTGTTCCTGCAGGATTGCGCTTTTTGGCTTCCATACTTTTATTTTATATAATGTTAGAATTTTCAAAGTAAAATTAAACCTGACCAAACTTGCAAATATCCTGCTTTTTGAAACGTGCCCGGACTTGCTCACAAATTCGATTCATACTATTGTTTTGTAGCGTATCTGGTTTTTAAACTGGCGTTTTTACAAAATAGGCCCCTGTTGAAACAGGGGCCGTTACTCAATCTAAACTGATTATGAGAAAATTTACTTGGTTTTTTCTAAACCGTTTATGCAAAAATGCCTTTCTTTTTTTGGGTGAATGTTATATAATTATGAAAATTAATTACATTATTCCCACTTTTTTAGTAGGGACCCGCAAACATCAAAAAGACCGGAGTCATTTCCCGCTTATTGAAATTCAAACCCAATGAAAAAGGAGGAAGTTTTCCTATGACAGTACAAACCAAGATTTTAGCACCAGGAGTGGCCGGAATAGGATTTCATCAAAGGGCTTTTATCCCTATATTGAATAATAATAAGGCAGAATCCTTTGATGATTAAATAAATCCTGGTGGCAGACAAGGCAATTTGCCTAAGGTTCAGAAGAATATACTTCAGCCTGATTAACCCTTCAATACTTTCATATTTTCCGCATCCCAGTTAATGATTTTCTTTTCAAAATAGCTGTCGTTGCAGGCAAGAGCAGGCGCTGCGGCTCTAAATCCAAAAACAGCATCCTCCACAACAGGTTTTCCAGTTCTTACTGAATCGAAAAAATTGGTAAGATGATCCAGATGGTCACTGTACCCTGGAGGGGCTTTAAATTCAATATCAGGTTTGGTTATTCTTTTCTTGTCCTCTGCTGTATGCTTTTGGTTGTATTGGGCAAGTAAGCTGTCCTGCATCGCCTTGGGATAAGTGAATACCGCATCATAACCACCAATCC
>PLCH01000109.1 GCA_003135585.1 Chitinophagaceae bacterium | reverse complement strand
ATGAATACAATACAGCCCTGATCGCAGTTCCCTGGAAAGATCTTGTAAGATTTCAGATAAAGACAGGAGATACAGAAGGGCTCGTGAATTACCCTTTGTCTATTCAGGGGATCAAACTGGTGGGGCTAATAATCGACCGCAATGAAGAGATCAAATGCTCCTTCCGGAGCAAGGGCAATTTTGATGTAAATAGCTTTNNGCAACTCCCTGGATCAAACGGTCCAGCGATTCCTGAAGGCTATGAAAGAAAATGCGTCACAACTACAATAACTATAATAAAATGAAAAACATCAAGTCTTGTGTATTTATTTTTGCCGGAATGATGCTGGCGATGGCATGTAACAACCAGGGTTTTAAAAAAACCAGGAGTGGTTTGCTATATAAGATTATTTCCTACGGAAAAGGTGAAGCAGCTAAAAAGGGTCAGTTCCTGAAAATAAATTTTGTTCAAAAAATCCGTGACTCCGTCTTAAATAGTTCGTCAGAGGGTATGCCCGTGTATACCCCGGTTGACAGTACTGGTCCCAATTACAGCGCTGCAGAAATCTTCCCCATGCTTCGAAAAGGGGATAGCGCCGTGATTATACTGCTGGCTGACAGCCTTCAGCGGAAAAGCGGACAGCCCCTGCCGCCATTTATAAAAAAGAGAGACAAAATCACTCTTTTTTTAAGGGTATTGGATGTTTTTCCAAGCCAGGCCCTGGTACGAAAAGATGAGGATAATGAAATTCAAAAACAAAAACAGAAAGAAATAAAAATTGTGGAAGATTATCTTGCTAAAAATAAGATTACTGCGCAGAAAACGGAAAAAGGAACTTATGTTGAGGTGAAATCGAAAGGAGACGGGCCTGCAGTGGATTCCGGGAAAGAAATATCTGTCTTGTATACAGGCAAAGCCATCCCGTCCGGTAAAGTGTTTGAATCTAATATGAACGGGCCTAACACCGAACCCTATAAATTTGTGGTCGGCCGGAGGCAAATTATACAGGGCTGGGATGATGGTTTGAGATTGTTCAAAAAAGGTGGCAAGGGCACTTTGTATATACCTGCTTTCCTGGCCTATGATTCCCGTCAGGGTCCCGGTGGCAAGCAGTACGAGAACCTTATTTTTGATGTTGATATCGTGGACGTTAGNNATGCAAAGCCTCCCAGTGGTCTTCCCCAAAAGGTCGATCCCCAATCCAAAAAATTAATGCCGCAACCGCAGCACAAATAACCATTTTCGGATTTATCAAAAGGCGGTCCTTCAAGGACTGCTTTTTCATTTAATGTAATTCGTGAAAAGGCTGATGGCTTCTTTGGCTTCTTTAACGTCATGAACCCTGAGGATATCCGCACCGTTCATCAGGGCAATTGTATTGAGAACGGTAGTTCCATTTAAGGATTCTTTTGCAGAAATGCCAAGCGTTTTATAGATCGTAGCCTTTCTTGATACACCTACCAACAAAAGACACCCTGCCATTTTAAATAAAGCCAAGTTTCTAAGTAATTCAAAGTTGTGGATGGTTTTTTTGCCAAAACCAAAACCCGGATCCATGATGGTGTCTTTAATTCCGGCCATCCTGCATTCCTCTTTTTTTTGAATAAAAAAGTCGAGAACCTCCCTTGTTACATTTTCATATACGGGATCCTGTTGCATGGTCTTTGGCTCACCCTTCATATGCATACAAACGTAGGGGACGTCCAATTCTCCCACAACAGACAGCATGGCTTTATCCAAATTCCCAGCGCTTATATCGTTAACGANNGGCCTCAATTCCTTCCTTTGCAACTTTTGAATAATAGGTATCAATCGAAATGACCGTCTCAGGGAAATTATGCTGTACTAATTTTACAGCAGCTATCACTCTGCTTAATTCTTCGTCTTCCCCCAGCTGCCCGGTGCCGGGCCTCGTGCTCTGGCCTCCGATATCAAGTATGTCTGCCCCTTCCCTGATCATCTTTTCCGCCTGTTTCAGAATGGCTTCCTCCGTCATAAAACGGCTGAATTCATAAAATGAATCAGGGGTCACATTGATGATTCCCATTACCANNTTGCCTTTGCAATTGAGGGTAAACATTGCTTTATTATCTTTAATTTCACTTGAAAATTAATGGTTTTTCACGAATGAATCCTACCAATCAACAATACGACAAGGCCATTCGATCCTGTAAGGAAATCTTTGTTAAGAAAACAAAAGATTACGGCGTTTCATGGAGGGTGCTACGGACAATTTCAATCACTGATCAGATATTTATCAAGGCCCAACGGATTCGAAATATCCAGCTGTTAATGCAGCAAAAAGTGGGGGATGACATAAAAGGAGAATTCAAAGGCATGGTGAATTATGGAATAATTGCCCTCATCCTGCTGGGATTGAATACTGAGCTTTCCGAAGACCCCGGCCTTCCCGAGGTCGAAAAATGGTATGACCAAAAGGCGGAGATGGCAAAAAAAATCATGCTGGACAAGAACCATGATTACGGGGAAGCCTGGCGGCAGATGAGCCAGGAGGGTTTTGTNNATCCGCCAGATCCTCGCTAACGATGGAAAGACCCTTGCCAGCGAAGGGGTGGATGCAAATTTTGTTGACATCGTTAATTACTCATTGTTTGCGCTAATATTGATTGAGGAGGGCAAGCACAAAGAATAAACTACCTCGCAGCAAGCTNNCAGCTAAACATACTCGATTTTTCGGGCTGATTTATAACGCAACCCCATGTAGCAATATTTTTGGCTGCATTATGATCTGCATCCGCAACATTCCCACAATTTTTACAATTAAATCGTTTTCCATTTCTTTCTCCGACATGGAAACAAACGTTGCAAGTTTGAGATGTATAGGCAGGTGGAATGGCAAACAATTTTACACCATTAAATGCCGCCTTATAAGTCAGATATTGTCTAAGTTGGTAAAAACTCCAACGATTCAACTCTGTCTTTTGTACCTTACTTTTTGGATTTGCTTTTTTTCTAATATTACTCAAATCTTCAATGGCAATGCCTTTGTTTTCTGCTTTTGCTTTTGCAACTATTTGTTTACTTATTGCGTGGTTATTGATGGAAACAAATCTACGTTCCCTGCCACTAAGCCGTTTCAGAAGTTTATTAGCTCCTTTTGTGCCTTTGCTTTGAACGCTTGCTCTAATTTTAGTGTATTTTTTACGAA
>PLCH01000212.1 GCA_003135585.1 Chitinophagaceae bacterium | reverse complement strand
GCCTAAAAGAGAAGGCCCGAGGAAGATGCCGGCCACTATTTCGCCTACAACAAATGGTTGTCCTGCCTTATGAAATAAATAACCAAATATGCGTGCGGTTATGAGAATGGCGATTATCTGCAATAACAAAATTGCTAAGGGAGTTCCTAAATTCTGAGAAAACTTATCCTTGATATTGGTTAAAAAATCGGCGTCTGCTGTTCTTTGGAACGGAAATGTTTTATTTACCTCAAGCGTCTTTCCCGACTGAAGGATCCAATACATCAATACCAGGAAACTTCCTGTTACCAGACAATAAAACAATATATTCTTATATTTTCTCATTGTTATAGGACTCAACCTTGGAGAGCAGCATAAAACTGTGCTGGACTCCTTTATAATTATTGTAAATAAGAATATTTCTGAATCCCCTATGGACCGGTCCCCTTTTTACCATATGGATGGGCAAGTCATGATTTTGCAGGAGGTAGCAGGCAATCCAGAGTGCCACGGCAGATGCCGTTTGATACTCCCCGGTCATGTGTTTAAAACGGGCTATCGGCACATCCCTGGATANNACCTCACATCCGGTATAAAATTTCAAAAGTCTATTGTCGCCGTTTTCTCCCGAAAGGAATAAAGCAATCCCTTTTCCTTTGGAATTATTATCTATAAAATCCCGCAAATGTTTTGCGATGACATCCGGATCTTTGGAATGCAGCATGCTTATGGCTTCCAGCTGGACCAGTGCAGAGGTCTTAACACCATTTACCAGAAACATCGCGCTCCCTTCTCCGGCCAGGCTGGAAGGAGAGTTGGTTTCATACAATTTTTTGTTAGAGACCAGCTCTTTTTTATACCAGCCGGCCAAATTATCAATGTTAAAATTATAGGAGGATATGTCATCGACCGCTCCCAATAGATAATTGTTGGAAGGAAATTCTTCTATTTGCATCATCGCATCCAGGATGGCATTTTCAAAAGATAAACCCGAGTGAACGTGGGTGATATTATATCCCTTGTTTCCTTTTAACATACTTACCTGGGATGCGATTGCGTTAGGAGTGCTTTGAACAAAGTTGCCTGGCGCTAGCAACCCCTCATCGTACTCAATAATCTGGTTGAGGAATTTGATACAATCTTCCATGCCTCCATTGCCCGTACCTATAATAATTCCACTTAATAGGTGATTGTTCTGAAGCAATGGCAATGCAGCACCCACTCCCATCCTCACAGCCCTTCCCATGCGCCTGAGAATACCGGCAGGTATTTCCGGATAGGGCGGTTCAAGGGCTTTTAATTTATTATTGGCAGATTCCTCAAGTCTCGCGATATCAGCATTTAAAAATGTATGCTGCGGGGAAATGCAAGATGTATTGTGAATATATAATAGGTGATTCATGTTTTTGAAAAAATCAAAGATGTGCAATTTCCTCCAAATCCAAAGGAATTGGACATGGCATGTTTAATGGGCATTTTAACATATTGCTGAACGGGCTTTAAACCTGTCGACTCAATAGGTTCTCTAAAATGAAGCCCGGGATAAATTTCCTCATTGGCTATAGAAAAAATAGTAAATGCTGATTCTATAGCGCCTGCTGCCCCCAGTGTGTGGCCTATATTTGACTTGGTAGATGTAAAAGGTGGTGGTTCATCAAACAAACGAATCATTGCCCTGCTCTCGGATTCATCGTTGTTTTCCGTACCGGTACCATGGGCATTGATATAGGTTATATCATTTGCAGAAAGTTTTGCAGATGCAAGGGCTTTTTCCATAGCAAGAAAAGGTCCATCCCCCTGTTCGGATATAGAAGATGGGTGAAAAGCATCATTTGAGTTTCCATAGCCAGTTAATTCTGCATAAACCTTTCTCGTTTGGATATCTTCCTCTTTTTCCAGAACAAGAAATGCCGCTCCTTCTCCCAAATTCAGGCCTTTGCGATTCTTGTCAAAAGGAGTACATATTTCAGGAGAAAGAATATGAAGAGCATTAAAACCGTTAATTGTAAATTTTGCCATACTGTCCACCCCTCCCACAATGGCCCTTCGGGCAAAACCATGCCGGATAAGACGGGCACCATACATGATTGCATTTGCAGAAGAAGAGCAGGCCGTGTTGATTGTGTTGACAATACCCTTTATATTGTATCGTGCCTGCAGAAAAAGAGCTACTGAACTGCATTCATAAGACGAAAGAAACACCGAGCCATCCTCAACTTTATTGGCATCATGATATAATTCGTCCGTTAAACACATGCCCCCCACGGTCGTGGCACCAACAAGGGCGGTTTCATAAGAACTTACCTGCTCCGGGCTCAATGCGCTGTCCTTGATGGAATCTTTAAACGCATGCAGGGCCAGCAGCATCGTCCTGGTTACTCCTGGTTCAGCTGAGTTCAATCTTTCCTTTAATAATTGTGTCGTTGACTTGATTTCACCACAAGGTAGGTGGCCCGAAAATTTTGATGGAAATAAACCCAGCGTAGATATCCCGCATTTACCCTCGATCAGAGAACTACGATTGGCTCCTGCCGTGTCTCCCAATGCACTTATTATCCCTACTCCGGTTACGAAAATCCTGCTCAATGAAAAGAATTTATTTGGTTCGGTGTTGTGTAACGTACTCAGCAATCGTATTGAGATTCATCAAAACCTTGCGACCTTCTTTCGGATCCTGGATGTTTATGCCATATTCCCGGGAGAGCAAAACAATCAGTTCGATGGAATCAATGGAATCCAAACCCAAGCCCTCTCCAAATAAAGGTTCATCATCTTTTATATCTTCAGGATTTACCGAAGTCAAATTTAAGAATTCTACTATTTGCTTTTTTAGTTGCTGTTTCAATTGAGTTGATTCCATAATATTTGATCATGTTTAATTTCTTCTTCCTATGCCGGTAAATGCAATTAACAGATTAAAGGCCGTAATGCCGACTAAAGATAGAATATTCGCCAAAATATCCTTTGGTTTTCCAGCTTCCAGGAACCATCTGCAATAGGCTTTCAGGTACCTAGCAAAGGAGAAATTTTTATGACCGCCGGGAAGAGGGCTTACTCAGGGCAAGGGGAGAAACAGCACACCTCTTTTGGCTGCTAAATGTACATAATTGGCCGCATACAGATAAAAATATCATTAAATGGGCTGCTGTAATGCGCATGGAAATTTGTTCCGTATAATGCGATCATTTGGAAAAAATCTTGTCGGAGGCACTTCAAAGAAAGATATCCTTCAGGGTATAGGGGTTTTTGCGTTAAATTATTTACTAACACGCCGT
>PLCH01000003.1:1066-3360 GCA_003135585.1 Chitinophagaceae bacterium | reverse complement strand
ACTTGAAGAAGAACTGCGCACCCAGATGATCCGCGAACGCCTGGCTGAAGTGAATCAATATAAGAAAAAGCCCTCCGTTTAAGAAGGGCTTTTTCTACCTTTCATATCAATCAAAATCATCGGGCACCGGAGTCGGTTCCTCTTTTTTTGCGGGTTTTTTATTTAATTCTTTGGCCGCCTCAGGATCTCTTATGGCCGTGAGACGGGTGATTTCACTGGTCAATACTTTTTTGTCATCTGGACGTGGTGTATATGTTTTGCTTTCATAATCGTCGATGATTTCTGTGGCACGCTTCTCGTTTTCCAGCCGTACTTGTTCCTTGGTTCTTGTTTCCGTGGGCTGAGCCAGGGCTTCTTTGGCAGCCTTGTATTTTTCGATAAGACCTTCGAGTTCGGGATCGCTGTAGGTTTGCAGACGTCGATCCGGAGGAAGTTCTTTAAACTCTTTCTTTTCACCAGACGATACACCGCGGCCTGTTACATGCTTATATCGGGCGGCTTCAAAAATTTTCAAAGCTGCAGTCGGGTCATCCCCTTCTTTTGTTCGTTTGGCGATTTCTCCTTCCAGTCTTTTCGTGAACTCTTTGATGAAACCATCCTGTTTTGATGCGATATCGGCCCCAACCTTTCCGGGATATTCCTTATAGACTTCGTGATATTCGTGCATCATTCCAAACTCTTTCGCTAAATTTTCGATGAAGGTTTGAACCTCACGGAAATGCTGTTTCACGGTTTTTGAATTTGCGTCACCGTCATTAAGCGCCTTCAGTCTTTGTTCGGAAGGACCCAATCTTGAAAGATTGTTATTGTTTGCGTCAAAACGGCCGTCGCAAATAGCCTGGTAACGGATTTGGGATTTGAGCATATCCGTAATGTGGCGGAGATCTTTTGATGCTTCTTCTTTATCACCATCCTTCAAATGCTCCTGAAGCATCTTAAATTTGATGTGGAGAGCATCATTGAAACCCATCGCGGAANNATACCTGCTGACGGGCGCTGCCGGCATAACGGCAGATCTTATCAACCTGGTCTTCACTCAAATGCGGAGCAAAAAAGTCCATATCGTCATGATCCCAGTTGGTGGCGTCTCTGGATGCTTTATTTAAACGGATTAAGGTTGAATCGCTCCACATCATCACTTCGGACACAAACTTTTTAAAACGCGGCCCAGGACCTATACATTCTATGATATCGTGAGGAAGATCTTTCATTTGGCTCATGGAGTTGATGGATGCGTGTCCTTTTGCCGAGAGCTGGTCATTGAGATCGGCGAGGAGCATGTCATTAATCCAGTGCTTGAAATTGCCGATGTTGGCTTTTTTTCTTGTTTCACCTGGAATCGGGTGGCCATGATTGTCGTACGCAGGCATTTCCTGGGAAGTGAAATAATCAAGCACCGGGAATTTATTGAGGAGTTCACTTTCAATCGCTCCAACGCGATCCAGATGCATGAGCGGCATTCCGTGGCCATGTTCGTCGTAGGGTTCTGCCCCCACACCCATAATCAGGTAGTAGAGTTTATCTTCAAAACCCATTTTGCCGTTATCAATGGCAAAGTGGATGTACTCTTCATATTCAGCCGGATTTACGTACTCCCCGGAAAGGTATTGCCAGGTGAGTGACTTGAGTTTATTGCGGAGACCGCCCGGATCGGATTCCAAAGNNGAATCCTGATTATTCTTAAACTCAAGATAGGTGTTTTGTCCCCACCAGTAATCGAAGACCGCCTGAATATCTTCGAGATGATTTTTTCTAGTGATAAATCTTGGGATGCCGTTGGAAAGACGATTGACACAAGCCCAAAAAGCCTCATCGTCCCAGCGCATCTGACCTTTTTTACAGAGTGCTGTAACTGCGGCTTTTAAAATATCGGTGTTCGGAGCTTTGTGGAGTTCATGTTTGACGGTTTCAATACCCATTGTTTCGTAATGCTGAACATGATGATTCACTTCTTCATTTTCGGCGTGCTGTGCAACGCCTTTAAACTCAGCACCAAGTTCGGTNNGAACGGCTTGCCGATTGTTTTAAAGACCTGTTCACCAAAACGGCCGACGCGGCCATGCTGCCAGCGCTTGAGTTTACGTTTTATAAACTCAATGATGGTGTGTCCGAACTCCCACATATCGCCCAAAGAAAGGAGTTCCGTATCGCCCCACAGACGGCGTAAATAACTTGCGGGCGGATTGCTCGGTTCATCGGAATGAGGCAGGCCTTTGGCATGTTCGGGATCTTTGGCCTGGTCTTTGTGATCTTCGATCTGCTCTTCTGCGCGTTTCTTGGCTTTTTCAAAATCA
>PLCH01000003.1:0-1042 GCA_003135585.1 Chitinophagaceae bacterium | reverse complement strand
GATTTTTTTGATGACGAACATGCGGCCCGAATCGTCGTCGTAGGAAAGCGCTTCGCCTTCAATGCCTTTAATCGGAGGATAATGTCCTGGCGGACGTTTATGAACAGTGTTCATCGCCTCGTTGTAGATGATGAGTTCATTGCGCAGTTTTTTCAAATTTTCAATAGGGCGGAGCACTTCGGAGCGTTTGAACCATTTGGCAAAATCGCCGAAGGAAAGTTTCTTCTCTTTTTTCCCGCCGATTTTCACTCTTTCGTCGAGTTCAATTTCGTTCAGGACCTCGTCGCTTCTTTTTATTTTGACGGTCTGGTCTTCTGATGAAAACTTTCCGGTTTCCGGTTCCATCAGTTCGCGGTATTCAAAAACATCGCCGGCCTTCACTTTTTCGCCGATGGATTTGTGAAGTTCATTCAGGCTCTGGATGTCTTCGGTCACGCCGATTTCATCGACCCATTTATAGAGCTGTCCCGCGGTCATCTGATCCTGCTCGATTTTATTGGTGATGGGATTCTGCGATTCAACCGTGACGACCGGGCTATTCGTTTTGATTTTTTTGATGNNGCCATCGTCATCTTCAATTTCGATTTCTTCAAAATCGATTTTCTTAATCTCATAATACTTTTTACTTTTCACGAGCTCTTTGGTTTTCGGGTCTTCATGCAGGCCTAAAGCCACGAGCTTTTGCTGCGGATCGATGGGCAAACCCGACATGCTGCTGAGCATCTTCAATGCTCTCTGACGCTGGGCTTCGTTCATGACATCGTCGCGCATTTCTCTGGAAATTTCCTGAAACTCTTTCACGACTTTTGCATACTCTTCCTCAAGTTTTTTTGATTTTTCCGCCTCTTCTTTCTTAAGTTCCTTGATGCGTTCAACGGCCACTGGCGCATTTTTTTTGAGATCCGGAACCGCAGCGATCAGGCTGCTCCATTTATCTTCAAAATCCCCTTCCGTCGGATTCATATCCATAATTTCCTGCGCTTTTTCTTTGGAAATTTTTCCTTCGGAAATTAATTTGTCGAGTTGTGACTTTATGACTTCC
>PLCH01000097.1 GCA_003135585.1 Chitinophagaceae bacterium | reverse complement strand
TTACTATATGAAAACGAAATAAAGGGAGAAGCACATAAAACCTGCTTGCCAAATTATGATGTATTTGATGAATACCGTTATTTTGAACCATCTTATGAATGGAACTTAATTCCATTTAAAGGAAAGAAAATTGCGTTGACTATTTGCGAAGATATCTGGAACCTGGGAGACAATCCCTTATACCGCTTGTGCCCGATGGACCAGTTGATGGGACAAGGACCGGATATCATGATCAATATTTCAGCTTCGCCTTTTGATTATGACCATGATAAGGACAGGAAAGAAATAATTCGGGCTAATGTGTACAAATACAAATTGCCTTTATTTTATTGCAATGCAGTGGGATCGCAAACCGAGATTGTTTTTGATGGAGGAAGTTTGGTTTACGATAAAAATGCCAACCTTGTAAAGGAGCTCAAATATTTTGAAGAAGATTATGCAATGTTCGAATTACGGGATGACGGGGATATTATAATAAACCATGGCGGGAAAGCCAGGGACAAGCAGCCAATGGAAAATGGTTTTGAAAAGGAAATGCGCGTCTCCTCGATCGATGATCCGGATAAAATTATAAATTACCTAAAGGCGGAAAATAATATTCGCCAGATAAAGCAGGCATTGGTACTGGGCATCCGCGATTATTTCAAAAAAATGGGTTTTTCAAAAGCCATTCTGGGAAGCAGCGGAGGAATTGACAGTGCTGTCACTTTGTGCCTGGCCTGTGAGGCTTTGGGAAACCAGAATGTAAGGGCAGTAGCGATGCCTTCCCAATTTTCCAGCTCACATTCTGTATCCGATGCGGAGCAACTATCTAAAAACCTTGGAAACGAATTTGACCTTATTCCTATCAAAGATATCTATGAATCCTTTCTCAACTCATTGCGCCCCATTTTTAAAAACCTTGAATTTAGCGTGGCCGAGGAAAATATACAGAGCCGCATCAGGGGTAACCTGCTCATGGCAATCGCCAATAAGTTCGATTACATCCTGTTAAATACGTCCAATAAAAGCGAGCTGGCCACAGGTTACGGAACCTTATATGGTGATATGGCAGGGGGGTTGAGTGTTTTGGGAGATGTGTATAAAATTCAGGTTTATGCATTGGCAAAATGTATAAACCGTAACGGGGAGCTCATACCTCGGAATATTATTAATAAGGCACCTTCAGCTGAATTGCGCCCTGGACAAAAAGACAGTGATAGTTTGCCTGAGTATGAAATTCTTGATAAAGTTCTCTACCAATATATTGAAAAAAGACAGGGGCCAAAGGAGATCATCTCCTTGGGAATTGACAAAGACCTGGTGAAAAGAATATTAAAACTGGTGAATACGAATGAATACAAACGAAACCAGTTCTGTCCGATTATCCGGGTTAGCAGTAAAGCATTTGGGATGGGAAGAAGAGTTCCAATCGTTGGGAAATATTTATCCTGAAAATGGGTAACGAATCTTCAGATCAATGTTTCAGGTAGATATCTACTATAACCGGAATCGATTGCACGGTTACCGTCTTCATTAAATGAAGTTGGGTTTGAGTTAAACTGGTAATGGTAATACTCCCGCTGAAACTAGAAAAAAGCGAGTCTGAAGAGGTGATCGCCGTCTGGTTGGCATTGAAGCTCCAGGTAAAAGGAACGGTTTGCGGGCTTGCTGAATCGCATTTGGTGGGGCCTTCATCCTGGGACCCTGTTCCATCGCTCTTAAAATTGAGTATATTATCCCTTTCGCAGTCTTTGATGGTTCCCTGGGGCAATGCAAACGCTATAGTGCCACTATTATCGGAACCTACGCCGGCAGTATCATATTTCCAGGCGGACTGGGTAATCAGCGTCATATTAGAGGGTGGAGAAGTGCTATTTTTCTTGCAGGATCCGGCCAGAATAGAATATGCCGAAAGAAAACCGAGAAGGTATATGAAAGGCGCTTTCATAGATGTTAATCTTTAAGTGAATAAGCCAAACAGGCTAACGCGCCAACCCTCTTTTTATTGTGCGAATATGCAGTTTTTTTTTAAAATTTGTCAGTGTTTGAATACAATCGTGTAGTTGGTTTTGATTCCTCCAAAATCCTGGGTGGTATAGATTTCCAGCTTTTTATCAGAAAGCGTTTTTATGGTAAAGTTCTGTTCCTCGAAATAAATAGTTTTTGCATTATTTTGAAATGACCAGAAGAAAGGCAGGGAGGATGGATCAGAAGCATCGCATTTAAGTCTGGAGCCATCTAACGAACCGCTTCCATCTGCATAAAAAATGGTTAAATCATCTTTCTGGCAATCCGCGATTCTTGGATCCAGGGCATCCATAACTCCCTCGCGGTTAGAGTCAAAACCAGCTTTTTCATATCTCCAGGCAGCTTTTGTTAAAAGCCCCATTTTGGATTGTCCGGAACTTTTTTCATTGCAGTTGGCAGCTACCATGGCTATGGGAAGAAACAGGATCATTGATTTTGGCAGAATATTCCTCATATCTGTGACTTTGACGGAATTGACGGGGATAAGTTTAAAACTGTTAAAAAAACTCTTTATTGTGCGATATGTCCGGGCTATCCGTTGATTTACCAGCCATTTTTATCCTTGGCAAGTAACTTGCAACCTGAATTCGTATTTTGCAATATTAATTTTCTAATATGGTGTATACAGCGGAAGATATCAGACAATTAAATGAAAAAATTCAATACCAGAGTTCCTTTATTGACCGATTGAGAGATGAAGTGGGGCNNGTGTTATAGTAGGTCAGCATTATATGCTGGATCGGTTGCTGATAGGGTTACTCACCAATGGACATGTTTTACTGGAAGGGGTCCCTGGCCTCGCGAAGACATTAACGATTAAGTCCCTGGCAAAAGCCATCCGGGCAAAGTTCAGCCGTATCCAGTTTACACCTGATTTATTGCCTGCCGATGTAATCGGAACCATGATATATAATCAGCAACGAAATGAATTTGTGGTGAGAAAGGGTCCGATCTTTACTAATTTTTTATTAGCAGACGAAATCAACCGCGCACCTGCCAAGGTGCAAAGTGCCCTGTTGGAAGCCATGCAGGAAAGGCAGGTAACTTTAGGAGATACCAGTTATAAATTGGAAGAACCTTTCCTCGTTCTTGCCACCCAAAATCCCTTGGAACAGGAAGGGACTTATCCTCTACCGGAAGCGCAGCAGGATAGGTTCATCATGAAGGTGATTGTTGATTAGTCCACCAAACAGGAAGAACAGATGATCATCCGGCAGAATGTGCAAAGCATGAAATCGCCGGAGGTGGAGCAGGTAGTTTCGATACAGGAGATTCTGGAGGCAAGAGAATTGGTAAGACAGGTTTATATGGATGAGAAAGTTGAACATTATATCCTGGATATCGTGTTTGCCACCAGGACTCCTGAAAAATACAGGCTGGACAAATTAAAACCACTGATCGTATACGGTGGATCACCAAGGGCAAGTATCAGTCTGGCAGTTGCCGCAAAAGCCAATGCATTCCTGAATAAAAGAGGGTATGTGATTCCGGAAGATGTGCGGACCATATCCAAAGATGTCTTGCGTCACCGCATTGGTCTGACCTATGAGGCGGAGGCAGAAAATGTAAAAGTTGAACATGTGATCGACGATGTGCTCAAGGCGATCCAGGTACCTTAACTATTTATCCTAAACTTTAAAAAATATTCGGTCCCGGCGGGATATGGAGCATGTTTACCACAACAGAAATATTAAAGAAGGTAAGGGAACTCGAGATCAAAAGCAAGAGGCTTACCAGACATATATTTACGGGTGAGTACCACAGCGCTTTTAAAGGCCGGGGAATGAGTTTCAGGGAAGTAAGGGAATATTACCCCGGGGATGATGTCAGGTTCATAGATTGGAATGTATCGGCACGATTCGGCCATCCCTTCAGTAAATTATTCGAAGAAGAGCGGGAATTGACGGTGATGCTCCTGGTTGATGTCAGCGCAAGTTCATTGTTTGGAACCGTGCACGAAAGAAAAAAAGACCTGATAACGGAAATATGCGCCGTACTTGCTTTTTCGGCCGTTAATAATAAAGACAAAGTGGGGGTTATTTTTTTCAGTGATAAGGTGGAAAGATATATTCCGCCTAAAAGAGGACGGGATCATGTACTGTTTATTGTCAGGGAATTATTAACGTCTGAGCCAAAGCAAAAGGGAACAAAACTAAGCGAGGCTATTCGTTTTTTCAATAATTCCACAAGACAAAAAAGCATCGCCTTTATTTTGAGTGATTTCCTGGATGAAAAATTTGAAGATGCGTTAAAGATTGCTGGTAAGAAACATGATGTAGTTGGTGTCAAAATCTATGACAAGATGGACATGGAATTGCCCGATGCCGGATTGATTGAGGTAGAGGATGCGGAAACAGGAACCATTCAATGGGTTGACACAAATGATTATTTAGTAAGAACTAATTACCAGCAATATTTTTTCTCAATGACGGAATGGTGTAAGTCTGTTTTTTTAAAGGCTGGCTGCGACCTGCTTCATATGAGGACGGACGAGGATTATGTGAAGATCTTGCAGAAATTTTTTGTTGGACGAAACAGGCCGGCATAATACATGATAAAGAACCTATCACATATATTGTTGACCCAGGTTTTCCTGATTGCATTTTCCATCGCTTTTTCACAAGATTCCGTTTCTATTAAAGCCACCGTTGACCGGGGGGAAATTTTAATTGGGGAGCCTATTCAATTGATGCTGGAAGTTAAACTGCCATTGGGAAGGGAAGCGGCCTGGTTCCCCCTGGACAGCATACCCCATTTTGAATTTGTGGAAAAGGGAAATATTGATTCAGTGACAACGATTTCGGACCGTTCTTTGAGGCAGCACCTGATCATTACCAGTTTTGACTCAGGGAGATGGGTAATTCCTGCGTTACCCTTTACCCTTAATGGAAAAAAATATTTCACAGATTCCATTCCTGTCAGTGTGAATTTTTCCAAATTTGATCCCAAACAGGATTACCGTGATATTAAAGACATCCTGGGGGTGGACAATCCCTACACGAATTATATCGCCTGGATCCTGTCGGGTCTTACCATTATCTCTGCCCTGTTGTTTTTATATTTCGTAACCAGGAAAAAAATAACCAGCAGAGCAGAGCAGAAAAGCGCCTTGCGTATCTCGCCGTATGAAGAGGCGATGAAATCCCTGGAAGAATTAAAAGGCCGGAGACTTCCGGAGACCGGACAGCTAAAATTGTATTATACAAACTTAAACGATATTCTCAGGTTATTTGTATCCCGAAAATTGCAAATAACGACCATGGAAAAAACGAATGAAGAACTGATTATCCAGTTGAAAGGACTGAATATCCCTAATGACCGGTTCTCCCTTTTGGTTCAGGCATTGCGGATGAGCGATTTTGTAAAATTTGCCAAATACCATCCGGATGAACAAGACAATGAGCGAAATTTTGAAATCATCAAATCCTCGATCGAACTTTTAAATGCAATTGAAAAATAGGTGCTGTACGAATGGTTCCAACATATCAGTTTTGCTTATCCGATTTTCTTCGGTTTGTTTTTGTTGATACCCCTAATGATAGGTTGGTACGTGACCAAAAGCAAAGAAGGACAGGGTACCGTATTGGTATCCTCGGTTAGAAATTTTGCGGGTGCACGATCCTGGAGAAATACAGCCCTGCATTTACTATTTATACTTCGGCTGTTTGCCATGAGCAGCTTGATCGTTGCCTTGGCCCGTCCTCAGATGAGAAATGATGAACAATTTGTGAATGGTCAGGGAATTGATATTGTTTTGTGTCTCGATATAAGCGGCAGCATGCTGGCGCAGGACTTTACACCCAACAGAATGGAAGCGGCCAAGAATGTGGCCTCTGAGTTTATTGACAACCGGCCTACTGACCGCATTGGATTGGTCATCTTTTCCGGAGAGAGCTTTACGATGTGCCCGCTGACCACGGATCATTTGGTTTTGAAAACCCAGCTTTTCAATGTTGAAAGCGGGTTGCTGGAGGATGGAACTGCGATCGGATCAGGATTGGCAACCGGGGTCGAGCGTTTGAGATCTTCCCAATCAAAGAGCAAGGTCATTATTTTATTGACAGACGGTGAAAATAACGGTGGCCTGATAGATCCGAATACAGCCAAGGAAATTGCCAAATCGGTGGGGGTCCGCGTTTATACTGTCGGAGTGGGCACAGAAGGTTTTGCACCGGTGCCGGTACAAACGCCCGGCGGGGTGGTCATGCAAAGGGAAAAGGTGAATATTGACGAAAAATTGCTGACGCAAATTGCGGTTGAAACAGGAGGAAAATATTTTCGCGCAAGAGATAATGAAAGCCTGAAGAATATCTACACGGAGATAGATCAGATGGAAAAATCCAAAATAGAAATTTCTACCCTGAAACGATTTGATGAACATTTTTCCCCATTTGCCCTTGCCGCGGCTGCATTGCTGTTACTTGAACTGGTCCTGGGGTTCACCCTATTCAAAAAGTTTCCCTGAAAATACCGGCGATACTTCTCGCTCCACGAAGTCTTTACATTCTTGTAAATTGCGCCAAATGAAGGCAAAAGTATACAAATCCACAGGTAGCTGGTATGTTGTAAAAACCGGATTGGGGGAATTCTGGAATGCCCGGATCAGGGGAATATTCAAAATTGATACCATCACTTCGACCAACCCACTCTCAGTGGGAGATGAGGTGGAAATTGAAGTTGAAAATGAGTTAGAACATTCGGCAATCATCACCTCAATATATGACCGAAGAAATTACATCAACCGCCAATCACCTTCTCACAAAATGCAGCACCATATTGTGGCTTCGAATGTCGACCAGTCTTTGCTTATTGCAACTCTGAAGGAACCAAAAACCTCGCAGGGATTCATAGACCGCTTCCTGGTGGCCTGCGAAGCTTATCAGGTTCCTGCGGTCATTGTAATGAATAAAGCGGATATGTATGGAAAAAAAGAAATGGATAAATTTGAACTTTGGAAAGAAATGTATCAATCAATTGGTTATCAAATCCTTCTCATGAGTGTCAAAGAACGGGTAGGGGTTGAGGAGGTAAAATCATTGTTGCTTAATAAGATTACCCTATTAAGCGGCCATTCCGGAGTGGGTAAATCATCCTTTATCAATGCCATTTTTCCGAAATTTAATTTAAAGACGCAAGGAGTCAGTGGTTGGAGCGGTAAGGGAATACATACCACGACTTTTGCAGAAATGTTTGACCTGCCTTTTGGGGGACAAATTATTGATACACCCGGCATGCGGGAATTCGGAATAGTAGATATTCCCCGCCGGGAATTATCGCACTATTTCCCAGAAATGCGGACCAGGATACAGGATTGCAGGTTCAACAATTGCCTTCATGCGAATGAGCCGGGTTGTGCCATAAAAAAAGCCCTCGAAGAGGGCGAAATCTTTACCGGGCGCTACAACAGTTATTGCAATATCCTGGAATCGATCGGGGAACAAGCCTGGTGACTATCACGACATATACTTTCTAGCCGTATTAATCATCAATTTGTTTTCCAGGAATTTGGCAACCTCCACGACTGCATCATTATCTTTTCTCGGTGCTTCCCTGAATTTCCGGGGATAAATGGAAATACCCGTGTAGATGTTATAATGCAAGGTGAGAATATGTCCCTTGAAAATAAAATCCCACATCAGGGAATCAAAATCGTCAGTCTTTTGGGTAAATCTGATGTCAAGGTCATCGGAAAGAATATTGGCCACTTCGTAAAATCGTTTTAGGCCGCAATCGTCATCAATGACAGCTTCGGTACATCCGAAATCGGTGCGTAATGTAAGACTCATAGTGTACGGATTTAGGTTTTATAATAATAGGATTCTATGCTTTGAACTTTGGTGCTTTTGGCAACTTCTCTCCACTCAAGATCCTCTCTGCCCCAACATTTTTGCCATTGGCGGGGCAGCCATATTTTGGTCCGAATATATTGTTAAAAAAATTGCAGGAGATTGAGCCGGTGCAGATCACTGCAAACATCAGGAGGAATAGTATGTATTTTCCTTGCTTCATGGGATACTTGAATAAACGAACTAAACCTACAAATATTTTCCAGGATTTGCAATAGAACGATGCATATAATCGACGAAATGATCAAAAAAGCGGTTTTTTGGCTTGGGGGAACCGTGAAAAGCAGGCTATTTTACCTCCTTGAACCAGCTTGCATAAAGCGTATAATTATTGGCAATTCGGTCAATCTGTCCACTAATAAGGGCTTCGGGAATGTCCTTTATTTTCTGAGCGGGGACACCACCGTAAACAGTTCCCGCTTCCACGCGGGTTCCCTCCAGTACAACCGCCCCGGCAGCAATAATGGAATTGCTGCCAATCTCTGCGTTATCCATTATGATAGCTCCCATTCCAATCAATACATTGTCCTTCACCGTACATCCGTGAACAATTGCATTATGGCCAATTGACACATTGTTACCGATAATTGTTTTTGTTTTCTGATAAGTGCAATGAAGTACGGCTCCATCCTGTACATTAACCTTATTGCCAAGACGGATGCTGTTTACGTCTCCGCGAACAACGGCATTGAACCAAAAGCTGCAATCATTACCTGCTACGACATCCCCTACAATCGTAGCATTGGGAGCAACAAAACAATTTGCACCCAGGGTTGGGTAAACGCCTTTAACGGGAAGCAGGACTGGCATAATAGAAATTTTGCTGTTATCAATGATGACTATCTAACTTCGTAAACATACAAATTTACTGATTACCAATCACTCATCAGGATTACAAAAATGAATCAACGGGAGTTATTTTTTCAGAATCTGGCACAAACTTCTGCTAACCCCTTGGCGCTTGAAATTGTGAAAGCAGAAGGAACAATGCTGCGGGATTCCGGAGGTAAGGAGTATATTGATCTGATCGGCGGCATAAGCGTATGTAATGTCGGTCACCGTCATCCCAAAGTCGTGGAAGCAATCAAAGCGCAGGTAGACCAGTACCTTCACCTACTGGTCTATGGCGAGATTATTCAATCACCCCAGGTGAAGTATGCGGGTTTACTGACAGACAACCTTCCTTCTTCGCTGAATTCTGTCTATTTCACGAATTCAGGAGCTGAAGCCACAGAAGGTGCTATGAAATTGGCAAAACGGGCAACTAACAGGACGCAGATTATTGCATTCAAACAGTCCTATCATGGTTCGACACAGGGGGCTTTGAGTATTATGGGGAACGAGAACTGGCGGAATGCTTTTCGACCCTTGCTGCCGGATACCCTCCTGCTAGATTATAATCTTATTGAAAACCTGGATAACATAACAGAAAGGACGGCTTGTGTGGTTGCTGAAATCATTCAGGCTGAAATAGGTGTCAATGCCCCTGACCAGGAATGGGTAAAAGAATTAAGAAAAAAATGTGATCAGACGGGCGCTTTGTTAATTCTCGACGAAATTCAGACAGGGTTTGGCCGGACTGGAACATGGTGGGGTTTTCAGCAGTATGGTATATCGCCGGATATTTTGTTATTGGGAAAAGCGCTGGGAGGAGGTATGCCCCTGGGGGCTTTCATAGCCGATAGAAGACTGATGTGGAATTTAACNNGATCACTTTCGGAGGCCATCCTGTTTGTTGTGCGGGAGGCATGGCAGCAATGAAGGTATTATTGGAGGAGAATTGGATACCGGAAGTGCACATCAAAGAACAGCTATTCCGAAGATTATTGGTACATCCTGGCATAAAAGCTATCCGTTCGCGCGGATTATTAATGGCAATTGAATTTGAAAGTTTTGAATCGAATAAGAAAATAATTGATCGGTGTATTGAAAAAGGGTTGTTAACAGATTGGTTTTTGTTCGCTCCGCAATGCATGCGTATTGCACCCCCTCTCATGATTTGCGAAAAACATATTACGAAGGCATGTGAGATTATTTTGGAATGCATCNNAAGCTTGTAAACGATTGCTGCCAAAATTCCCCCGATGATGGGTCCTGCAACGGGTATCCACGAATATCCCCAGTCGCTATCTCTCTTATGGGGCATGGGCAAAAGAAAATGCATAATGCGTGGGCCCAAGTCCCTTGCAGGGTTGATTGCATAACCGGTTGGTCCGCCCAAAGACAAACCTATGCCAAGTACAAGGAGCGCAACGGGTAATGCACCGACAGAGCCCAAGCCGATTATTTCCGATTTATTATTAATAACGATGGTAGGCCCAAGAATAAACAGTACTCCAAAAATTAGGACAAATGTTCCGATCATTTCTGTGATCAGGTTGTTGAAGGGACTCCTGATGGCAGGATGCGTGCAAAAGACAGCCAACTTCGCACTCCCATCAGGGGTTTCATTAAAGTGCTGTCTGTAGGCCAGCCATACGAGAAGGGCTCCAGCCATAGCTCCCAGCATTTGCGCCGCAATATAGCCGGGAACTAGCGCCCAATCGAATTTTCCAGCAACTGCCAGTCCTATCGTTCCTGCTAGGTTTAGATGGGCTGAACTAAAAGGTGCTGCGATAAATACACCTGTATATACCGCCATCGCCCATCCGAAAGCAATTACGATCCAACCGCTGTTCTGGCCCTTGGTTTTGGTGAGAACAACATTTGCCACAACGCCATCACCTAAAACAAGTAGAAAGGCTGTACCTATAAATTCACCAAGAAATGGAGTCATATGTTTTAGTTTATTGTTGGTAAATAATATTGGGCCACATCGTTAAAGGAATTTATTTCTTCCTGGACCCAATGGTCGTCCTTATTCATTTGCTTTGCCATTATTGTTGCTACTGAGGGTGCAATTTCAAGAGAGGCCCGTGCGTCCAGCAGCAAAGCTCTTGTCCTCCTGCTTAAAGCATCCTCCAGGGTCATGCACATCTCATTTTGGACCGCCCAGACGATCTCTGCTTTTATGTAGGGCAATCCTGGGTGGAGGAATTCCCCGAGCAAGCCATCGTTTTGTATCATCAATTGAATGGCAGCTGTGTCGGATCCGTAATAATAAAGAGGTGCATTGAAATCGGTATTGTCTTTAGCTCCGTGAATTTTTAACTCTTGCGTTACGCAAATAGAGCCTTCCAAATTCGCTTCCTTGACTGCTATATTAATTACATCTTCTGCCATGCGCCGGTAGGTAGTCCATTTACCGCCCGTAATGGTGATAAGGCCCGTATCGGAAACAGTAATCAGATGTTCTCTTGATAAGGCAGCAGTTTTCTTAGTGTTGCCTTTCACAAGAGGGCGTAACCCTGCAAAAACGCTGCGTATATCCTTTCTAGTGGGTTCTTTGGTTAAATAGTGACTTATCTGCTCTAAAATGAAATCTATTTCTTCGTTCAAAGCCTTTGGTTCAATGGATGGCTGGTCGACAGGAGTATCTGTTGTCCCAATAATTATTTTTTGGTGCCAGGGAACGGCAAACAGAACGCGCCCGTCATCGGTATTCGGCACCAGTATGGCAGCCTGCCCTGGCAAAAATTCCTTATCCAACACAATGTGTACCCCCTGGCTGGGAGCAATAATACTTTCACTTGCCGGGTCATCCATTTTCAAAATGGCATCCGTGAAAACACCGGTGGCATTGATTATTGTTTTTGCATGGATTACGTAGGATTTATTCCTTAAAATATCACGGGCAAGAACACCCGTAAGTTTATCATTGGCTTTTTGTAATTCCACTACCTGGATATAGTTTAAAACTACGGCCCCCTGTTCCTCCGCAGTCTGCGCTAGATTGATGGCCAATCTAGCATCGTCAAATTGTCCGTCATGATATAGGACACCTCCGCGCAGGCCTTCCGCATCAAGGGTGGGAGCTAGGACCAGGGTTTCTTCTTTTGACAAGAATTGAGACGGGCCCAAACCCAGACTGCCTGACATCCAATCATATACTTTTAAACCGATTCCATAAAAGGTACCTTCCCACCATTTATAATTGGGCAGTATAAAAGATTGGTTTTTTACAAGGTGCGGAGCATTCTTGCGGAGAAGCCCCCTTTCATGAAGGGCTTCCATCACCAATTTGATATTGCCTTGTTGTAAGTAACGAACACCCCCGTGAACTAATTTGGTTGATCTGGAGGATGTACCCTTGGCAAAATCATATTGCTCCAGTAAAATAGTTTTGAATCCTCTTGACGCGGCATCTACCGCTGCTCCCAATCCGGTAGCCCCTCCCCCGATAATACATATATCCCATTGGCCTGAATGAGATTCCAATTTTTGTATCATGTTTTGACGATTCATGTATGCCGGTTTGCATTTACCTGTCCTCAGCCCAGGATATACTTGCTTTAACAGCTCTTTGCCATCCTTTGAGCAATTCGGTTGTATTTTCAATCTTCATCACCGGGGTAAATTTCTTATCAACCTGCCATTGTTGAGCAATATCCCCCACTGTTTTCCAAAAACCCACAGCGAGACCGGCAAGGTAGGCAGCGCCAAGGGCAGTTGTTTCATATATTTTTGGCCTTACTACCGGCACCTGTAAGATGTCGGATTGAAATTGCATCAGTATATTATTGGCCGTGGCTCCCCCATCAACCCTTAATTCTTTTATATGAATGCCGGAATCCGCTTCCATAGCCTTAAGAACATCATAGGTCTGATAAGCTATACTGTCCAGGGCGGCACGGGCAAGGTGCGCATTGGTTATTCCCCTTGTCATCCCGAAAATACTGCCTCTCGCGTATTGGTTCCAGTGGGGAGCGCCCAAGCCTGCAAATGCTGGAACCATGTAGACCCCATCAGTTTGGGTTACACGTGCAGCCAGTGCCTCTACTTCATTGGATTGCCGAATGAGGTGCAATTCATCACGAAGCCATTGAACAACAGCACCGGCAATAAAAATGCTACCTTCCAATGCATATTCAACCCGGTTATTTATTTTCCAGGCCACGGTAGTTAATAATTTGCTTTTTGAATCTACTGCCATTACACCTGTATTCATGAGCATAAAACAGCCGGTTCCGTATGTATTCTTGACCAAGCCCGGCTGAGTACACAATTGTCCGAATAGTGCTGCTTGCTGATCGCCTGCGATTCCGGAAATAGGGATTCCTGAAGTTGGAACAACCAGACTGGCGCAATTTCCATAGATTTCACTCGAAGATTTTATGATAGGCAATATGTTTGGAGGAATTTCGAATAGCTTGAGCAATTCATCGTCCCACTCACAGGTATGTATGTTCATGAGCATCGTTCTAGATGCGTTAGAAGGATCAGTTATGTGTAACTTTCCATCTGATAACTTCCAGGCGAGCCAGGTGTCTATCGTTCCAAAAGCCAATTCTCCGTTTTCTGCCTTTGCCTTTGCACCAGGGACATTATCGAGTATCCATCTCAGTTTGGTAGCTGAAAAATAGGCATCGATCACAAGTCCCGTTTTTTGCCGGATCGTTTCGGAGAGTCCCTGTTTTTTTAAATTATCACAATATTCAGCAGTCCGTCTATCCTGCCATACAATGGCGTTATAAACAGGTTTGCCCGTGGTACGTTCCCAAATAATTGTAGTTTCACGTTGATTGGTAATACCCATCCCGGCAATTTGCTGGGCAGGGATACTTTTTTTTGCCAATACTTCTGCCATAACCCCATATTGGGATGACCATATCTCTTCGGCATCGTGTTCTACCCAGCCTGGCTGAGGGTAAATCTGTTTAAATTCCTTTTGAGCGGTATTGATGATATTTCCGGAATGATCGAACAGAATAGCTCTTGAACTGGTAGTACCCTGGTCAAGGGCGAGAATATATTTTGAAGGCATGCAATTGGGATTTTTCGAACAATAACCGAAAGGTAAGTTATGAAAAATTGACGTAAACCGGATATCAGAATGCCAGATGAAAACTTCCAAATATGCCAAACCGTTGCTGCTGGCTGACTGGCAATGGTTGTGGCAATACTCTCCAGACAAAGTCAACTCGAAGCAGCCTGAAAATATTATCTACGCCGGTTCCGATTTCAAGATAGGTTTTGCCATCCAATGAGAGGAAAGTGTACGCAGGTGAAGAATTGTATAATTTATTGGCGTCAGAAAGACTCCCCCATAAAGCTTTGGCTGTCCAGAACTGCCTGAATTTCCATTTTCTAGTTAATGGGATGAATCGGAATAAGCCGTTTCCGATATTGTGCTCAAAATTGATACCCAGGAAACTATCATGCNNTTACTGAAATTTATTCATGAGGCTGAAGGCATATTTATTATAATAATAAGTTTCATTGCCGGGAGCTATATTCAGAAGAGGGAAGGGGAGTGTCCCAAAGGTCCTTCCTCCGAAGATATTATAATAGATGCTACCATAAGGCGGGATCTTTATGTAATCCGAAATACTTCCAAAAATCTTGTCGTATTGATAGCTGCTGTTGAGAACCCCCTGTATCCCGCGCGTATAACGGAAATCAACAATTGGATAATCGCTTCCCAGACTTGTCCTGTAAAAAGTATTTTCGAAAAATTTTTCGTTGTATGCAAAGCGGAGACCAACCGATACCTCAAAGGTTTTTAAAGGTTCACCTGTCACGCCCGTGAAGAGGTCTTTGGGGGGAAGGTTAAGAATGGGGTTGTACAATTTATCATCAGCTCCGAGTGTTACGGAAAATCCGGAGTGCCATTCCTTAAACAATTCCAATTTTTTTTCTTCCAGGTTCAGAAATTTGATAGGTACGCCTGGCTTGCGTACTGCGAGTGCAAAGATATTATCGGAGGTAATCTCATCATAATATTGCTGCTCGTAATCGAGATCCTGCCTATACATCGCGTATAAAGATAACCTGGGACTCTTCTTTAATATATACAATGCATCTGCCTGACCATGGAGACGGTTGTCGCCAAATCCATAGGCCAAATAGCCGTGAAGAATAATTTTTTTGTTAAAATACCTGTTGGTTCCAAGATCAAAACGCAGCCTCAGCCCCTGCAGCTGGTTCGCATATATCCAGTTATACCAGGGTCCAATCTCATAATTTCCGATATCCCAATAACCTGTACCCAAAAAGTTGAGAATATTGGTATATTTTTGAAAAAGAGGCATTTTCATCAAAGTGTCAATCATCTGGTAAACAGATTTTTCATTTTTTGTCAATTCCTCGTGTCTTGAATTGACCCAGAAAGAATCCGGCCGTTCACGGGATCCCGGCTCCAACAATACTTCCTCCTGGACTTTATTTTTACCTAACTGATTGGTGACAGAAGTGTCGTTGATCACTATATTTTTATAGGTAGTCGTCTTGCGACCTATAAAACCTAATTTATTTTTTAAGGGAGAAACATTGGCGACGAATTTATCTTTGTACAGGAACCAGACAGAATCGTTAATCAGTTTAAATTCCTGGATAAGGCTCAGCTGCTCAATAAAATTAATATTTGCCTCGGATGACAATCGCAGATTCATTTTCTGGATTGCAAAACTGGTATCGTGGACCCAGCAATCTCCCTCGAAAGTGCTTTCCCCTTTTCGTTTGGGAGTAAATATCAGGTGAAACAATCTTCTTGTGTCAACATATTCGGTATCTATGATCTTGTACCGGTAATATTGATCGCCATTATCACTGATGGGGCTTACAAACCGTTTATCGAATACCGGGATAAAGTTGTTATAAAAATCCACGTTCTGGTCCATTCCCCCCAATAACCTGCTAACGCTTTCATTGTCAACCCCGAGTGTTTTGCTACCCTTGATTACTTCCCTCCTTTTGACAGGAGATTTTTGATAATAATAATCTGAAATGGTTTCCGTCAGGAAAACAGGAAGAAAGGGATGGTCTTCTGTTGTGTCAACATTGTTCAGAACAAAATCAAATGGCCTGAGTAATTTTATTCCTTTCAACCGTTCTTTGTTAACACGATTGAGGTCCAGTTCCAGCTTATTGTACAATTCGTAGGAAAAATTTTGGAAACGGTAGCGATCGTTAAATCGTTTTCTACGTACGATTTTTCTCCAGAGAAGCAAACCAAAGTCTACTTTTTTTCTTACAACTACTTCGTTGACATATTGGCCCCTTTCCAAGGAAACCACAATATTGAGGGTATCCTTATTACCGGATTTCCTGGAGAGCACTGAATCAATAACCAGATCAAAATCACGAAATCCCACATAAGTTATTTCCAGCGTATCTTTTGGCCAGGAATCAAATCGGAATAAAAAGCTACCTGCAGAATCAC
>PLCH01000246.1:1224-8235 GCA_003135585.1 Chitinophagaceae bacterium | reverse complement strand
TACCGCTCGCTGCGTGGTTAAAGAATTATTTTACACAACACAAGAAATATGGATCTACAGACAGGAAACAGCTTTCACAGCTTTGTTTCAGTTATTACCGCCTGGGAGGTGCATTCAGGGATCTCAGTCATGAAAAGAAAATCTGTATTGCCGTATTTCTATGCAATACCCAAACTAATGATTTTTTACAATTCTTCCAACCCCGGTGGAATGAACATATTGGTCTGGGCCTGGATGAAAAATTATTATTTTTGGGATATTCTTGGAATGCGTTGTCCGGGTTATTTCCCTGGCAAACGGAACTGAGTGAGGGTATTGAAATTAGGTCCTTTACCAAATCATTTTTGCAGCAACCCGACTTGTTTATCCGTATACGGCCTGGTTTTGAATCCACTGTAAGGCGAAAACTAAAACAATCCGGAATTTTTTTCAGGGAAGTTAATTCCTCCTGTCTTGCCTTGAACAACGGAACCAAACTAGAGGCTGTATTATTGTTGAATAAGGAATATGTAATTCAGGATTATAGCTCCCAAAGGGTGGGCGAGTTTTTTTCGAAAGGCATGACAGCCGGCCATGCATCAAAAGTTTGGGATTGTTGCGCAGGGAGCGGTGGTAAGTCATTGATGGCACATGACCTTTTCCCGCAACTCGATTTAACAGTCTCCGACAAACGGAAATCCATTCTGGTAAATCTCAAAAAACGCTTTGAAGAAGCAGGGATCCCTAAGTATTACTCTTTTGTTGCAGATCTTTCCGCGCCACTTGTCCCACCCCTTAAAGGACGGCCTGCGTTTGACCTCATCCTGGTGGACGCACCCTGCAGCGGCAGTGGTGTCTGGAGCCGTACACCGGAACAAATGGTATATTTTGATGAAACTGAAATTGTCAGGTACAATGAGTTACAAGAAAAAATAATTTCAACCGTTATCCCATACCTTAAAAAGGGAGGGTTGCTTTACTATATCACCTGTTCTGTTTTCAAAAAGGAAAATGAGGGGATGGCCAATTTTATAAGCGGGAAATTAAATCTCAAATTGAAAAACATGGATTTATTAAAAGGATATGACCAAAAAGCAGATTCGATGTTTGTAGCCGGGTTTCAGTTATGATCAATCATATTTAACTTAATGCCATAACCATTCGTGGAACCCACCGGTGTTCCAATGTTTGGAGGCTGGTATTGCCAGTAAAGAAAATTTTTATAAATAAGTCCGATCCCTTTTCCATATACCTCTTCACTAAAAGTTCTGCTGCTTATTAACGTATCAACAATATGGGAAGGGGTCCCCGTACTATCATCTGCCTGATGAACAGTTATTGTTTTTGGAACGGAACCGCTAAGTACAGTGAATGGGTTTCCTACGCTGTCATAGGTATAGTCCCAATTATCCATATAGGTAAAATCCCAACTTCCTAAACCAGGGCTATTTTGGTAGGTGGTTCGCGTATCAATATATGAATTGCCTTTCCAGGNNTCACGGGTGGGTATAATCATATATGCTTCAGAAGGAGTCCAGTCCGATGTCCCGGTAGTGTCGCTGATATAGCGGATCACCCGCCAACCTGGCCGGCCGAGATTATCGACTATAGCTGCGTCAACTATATCTTTAGCCAGGTAACTTACAATTGTATCCTGTGTCCCGAAATTTATGAAAACCAATGAATCGAGCCTATAGGTAATATACTTTCCAACCTGCAATTGCATATAATCTGAGAGTTGGTCAGATGGAAAACCAGCGGTTTTCCTGCAACTGTTTACTATAAAAAAACAAAGGATTAAAGAATATATTTGAAGTTTTTTCATACCGGGCATTAATTTTTCAAGCGGGTCAATAGTTGATGCAATTTACGAGACAATCTTAAAGGCTTCAACGTTGCTTTTTGCCAACATTCCTAAACAAAAATCGGGAAGCTAGGCTTCCCTGAAAGNNTAAACGTAAAAATCAGCTTATTATTTCTGAAAAATGCGTGAATGTTGCTGTCTTTTTTCATTCCGCCTGCCGGTCAGACTAATTGTCCTTTCTGAATGACACCTCCCCCGATAACATCATCTCCTTCATAAAAAACTGCGCTTTGCCCCGAAGCTATACTTTTGGCATTTTCATAAAATCGGACCTTAATGGCATCTCTTTCGGGATAAAGATTGCTTNNATAATTTGACCATATTGATCTTTCCCACCAGCATTTCATTTTGTATCAGATCCTCTTCGTCACCCAAAATGATGGTGTTGGTTCCTGGATGGATCCCGGTTACATAAACCGGTCTGCCCAATGCAAGATCCAGTCCCTTCCGTTGCCCAATAGTATAAAAAGGATATCCCTTATGGTTTCCCAGAAACTTTCCGTTCTTGTCAACAAAATTACCTCCCTGCAGCTTTTCTTCAAGTCCTTCTACCTGGCGTTTCAGGAATCCGCGGTAATCATTATCAGGGACAAAACAGATTTCATAGCTTTCATTTTTTTTAGCCAGTTCCGGGTACCCGTATTCGGTGGCCATTTGGCGAACCTCCGTTTTCCTCAATTTCCCCAATGGTAACAAAGTCCTCCTTAGAAGGTCCTGCTGCAATCCCCACAGTACATAGCTTTGGTCCTTTCCTTCATCGGTGCCTTTGCTGACAAAGTAACGACCGTTGCTGTGCTGATGAATATTGCCGTAATGTCCGGTGGCAATGAATTCACAATCCAATGCATCAGCCCGTTTTAATAAGGCTCTCCATTTAATATGCGTATTGCACATCACACAGGGATTGGGTGTGTGCCCTGCTAGATATTCCTCAATAAAATTTTCAATTACAAAACCTCCAAATTCTTCCCTGATATCGAGCACGAAATGGGCAAAGCCATGTTGTACGGCTGCCGTTCTCGCATCATTAAAACTATCCAGGTTGCAACAACCTGTTTCCTTTTTAGACGAGCCTGCAGTGGCATAGTCCCAGGTTTTCATAGTGATGCCTATCACTTCATAGCCTTCATGGTGCAACATAAGAGCCGTAACGGTACTGTCAATACCGCCACTCATCGCGACCAGAACTTTTCCTTTTCGGCTCATACAATAAAGTCTTTATGGTCCGTACCATCCGGGCCAAGCTGCAAATTTACGTAAAAAATTTCTTAGCCTATGAGTCAGGTTTAGGTTTTGCAGATCCAGGTTCACGGACACCCTATTTTCGGGTAAACCTTGTGGGTAAATCCATGATGGGGGACTTGGAATAGCAGCTGTAAATAACGTAAATTGCTGTTCAAACAATTTTTAAGTGAGCAGCTAAATTTTTTAAGTATGATTAAATTACAAGTAATTGGCAACCTTGGAAAAGATTGCATTACGAACACGGTAAATGGCAAAAATGTGATGAATTTCAACGTGGCACACACTGAAAAATTTCGGGATGCACAAGGCAATCAAAAAGATAAAACCATCTGGGTAGAATGTGCATATTGGTCTGACCGCACGGGGATTGCCCCCTATTTAAAGAAAGGTACACAGGTGTATGTCGATGGTACACCGGAAGTAAGAACCTACCCGAAGAATGATGGGACCACAGGGGTTTCTTTAAGCCTTCGGGTGGTAAATGTTCAATTGCTGGGTAGCCGGGGAGCGGGCGGGGCTGAAGGAAGTTCTGAAGGTTTTTCGCAACAAGCAGTTTCTTCATCCGTCAATATTCCCTCACCAAGCGATGTGACGGCACCCATTGACGACCTGCCATTTTGAAGGTAAAGGCGGGTTTACCCTTACGACATTTTCCTGCGGATGGTATTCACGCTTAAATATAGAAAAATAAGGATGCTCTGCTGAATGCGGGGCATTTTTGTTGCTTGTTACTTTTTTTAACCGGAAGAAAATTTTGCCTACATGAGGTTTATTATCCCTTTTCTGATTTTCTTTTATACGATTTCATTTAATGGATTTGCCCAGAAAATGTTTACTACAGACGTACTTGTCATTGGAGGGGGAACAGGAGGCTNNGCAGGCATTCAAAGCGCAAGGATGGGCGTCAAAACGCTTATCGTCGAGCAAACTAACTGGTTGGGAGGCATGTTGACAGCAGCCGGAGTAAGTTGTACTGACGGGAACAATGCGCTGGCAGGTGGCATTTGGAAAGAATTCCGGGAAGCATTGTATAAAGCTTATGGAACAAGAAACCTGGCATCTGGCTGGGTAAGTGAGACCTGTTTTGAACCACATACAGGTGACAGCATCTTTAAATCATGGGTGGCGAAAGAAAAGAATCTTGCCGTAATTTATGATTCATGGTTGCTGAAAATAATAAAGGATTCCGCAAAATTAATAGGTGCTGTAATCGAAAATGGAAAAGGGGAAGAATTTACAGTCAGGGCGAAATTAACAATTGATGCGACCGAATCGGGAGATGTTCTTGCCGCCGCAGGCGAAGATTACGACCTGGGAACGGAAGATCTCATCTATTCAAAGGAGGCAATGGCCCCCGGTAAAACAAATATTATACAGGATTTGACTTGGGTGGCCATTTTGAAAGATTATGGAGCAGGTAGTGCAAGGACCATCCCCAAGCCGGAAGGTTATGACCCAAAGGAATATTATTGCTGTTGCACTTCCGCCACATGTACTACGGGTAAGTCCTATAATGCTGACGCGCAAAAGATGCTCGACTATGCAAAACTTCCCAATCATAAATATATGATCAACTGGCCGGCTCACGGTAATGATTATTATTTGAATGTCGTAAAGAAAGATCACAGTGAAAGAGAAAGGGAGTATAGAAAGGTAAGGCTACACACACTTGGATTTATTTATTTTATTCAGTCTGAGTTAGGCTTCAGTAACCTGGGACTCGCAACCGATGAATTGGAAGATGGCATGGCTTTGATGCCTTACAACCGGGAAGGAAGACGGGTGAGGGGAATAGTGAGGTTCCAAATCAATGATATTTTAAAGCCCTATGACCAGCCGGATAGATTGTACCGTACCGGGATTGCGGTCGGAGATTATCCGGTTGATCACCACCATGGTCAGAATCCTTTAACGCCCCATATTGACTTCCCTCCGATACCCTCCTTTAATTTACCGATGGGTGCCCTGGTACCCGCCAAATCAGAAGGTCTGATTGTTTGTGAAAAAGGCATTTCTGTTTCAAATATTGTAAATGGGGCAACAAGGTTGCAGCCAATTGTGCTGCTGACCGGGCAGGCTGCAGGGATGCTTGCAGTCTGGAGCATCCATAACAAAAAAAAGCCCGGGCAGGCAGACCTGAGATTTGTACAACAGCAGTTACTGGATGAGGGCTGTTATATCATGCCTTACGCGGATTTAAAATCCGATGATCCTTACTGGGAACCTATCCAACGTGTAGGCGCAACCGGAATTTTACGAGGCGTAGGGAAGCCGGAAGGCTGGGAAAACAAAACGTTTTTCCACCCGGATAGCACAGCATTGTATGCAGAGTTCTGGAACGGTTTGAGGGAACTTGGAATTCAAATCAAAGGTCATCAACCCAATAAGCTAAGGGAATTGACAGGCACAGATATTCTATTTGTTTATTCTTATACCAGGAATTTGGAAAACGGGTATCTGCCAGTAAAAAAAGAGGATAAGTCTCTGAACAGGTTTTTTGAAAAGTTTCATTTTGAAAATAAAAACATGGATAGACCACTAAAGCGAAAAGAGGCCGCCGCCTTGATAGATTATTATCTTGACCCGTTCAATCTGATAAAAATTGACTTAAAAGGAATTCCATTAAGAAAATGATTCTTTAAAAATTAGTCTCTCTTTTTTAATTCGCAAATGGAAGGCCTTGCCAAAAGATCGGTCCGGTTCGAGGCAAAAATTCTTACCTACATCCGGGAGAACCGCTCTTCTACCCGGCAACCAATAAGAGTTTTTTTTCAGAAATGATCATAATTCGCAATCCCGATAATATGAAACTTGTGTAACTTTTTTTGTTGTTATTTTGCGGCATGCCAGAAAAACTTTTTTCATACCAGCAATTATTAAATTTCACAGCAAAAATATTTCAAAAAATCGGCTGTTCTGAAAAAGACGCGACAGTTGCAGCCACTGCTTTACTGAGTGCTGATCTTAGAGGAATAGATTCGCATGGGGTGGCGAGGCTGACTGGATATATAAGGTTATGGGAAGCTAAAAGGGCAATTGCAAAACCGGAGATCCGCATTCTTCATGAGACCCCGTCAACGGCCGTGGTGGACGGGGACGCAGGATTGGGATTAGTAGTCGCTCCCTTTGCCATGCATGTTGCCATTGAAAAGGCAAGGCAGGTGGGAACCGGATGGGTGAGCGTACAGAATTCCAACCATTTTGGTATAGCCGCTTATCATGCATTGAAGGCAGTGAAAGAGGATATGATTGGAATTGCCATGACAAATGCCAGCGCTTTGGTTGCCCCTACTTTTTCGGTAGAGCGTTTATTGGGTACCAATCCAATATGCGTGGCGATTCCAGCAGGGTCAGAACCGCCTTTTGTGGCAGATCTGGCGACTACGACAGCAGCGAATGGAAAATTAGAAATGCTTCAAAGGAAAAATCAGAAAGCCCCCGAGGGATGGATACAGGATAAATATGGAAAAAGCTCCACCAACCCGCATGAATTGAAAGCAGGAGGGGCTTTATTGCCTTTAGGTGGTGACTATGAGCATGGAAGCCATAAAGGCTATGCATTGGGCGCAATAGTAGACATTTTTTCTGCAGTGTTGAGTGGGGCAAACTATGGGCCCTGGGTACCCCCTTTTCCAGCTTTTATTCCCATGCCGACAAATATGCCCGGGAAAGGAATTGGGCACTTTTTTGGGGCTATGCGAATTGACGCCTTCCGGCCTGCGCAGGAATTCAAACAGCACATGGACCGCTGGATACAATGTTTCCGTTCAGCAAGGCCGGTCGAAGGCCAGGAACAGGTCTTGATTCCGGGGGACCCCGAACGGGAAATGGAGACAGAACGACTGCAGCGGGGAATTCCTCTATTGCATGCGGTGGTTGAAGACCTTGAGTGGCTGGGGGAAAAATTCGAATTGCATTTATAA
>PLCH01000246.1:0-1196 GCA_003135585.1 Chitinophagaceae bacterium | reverse complement strand
GTCTTCAATAGCTCCTCAGATAAAACTTCCCGGTAAATCATTTTTGGAAAATTTGTCCCGCAATTGGAAAAATAAAATGACCGTACTAGATATAAAAGACTGATAATCATAGTTATACACATTGGTATAGCTATTGGTCTAATAGTATTGTCAAAATCTTTTCCTTATGAAACAGACGCAATCGATAATCCTGACGCTGAAGAAAAATGCCTTTGCCGGTGTGCAAAAGGGATCGTTGCTGAATTTCTCACAGGCAAATTCTTTTCAAAGGAATTCATTGTCAACTATTTCGAGGCTTTTTCTTATATCAATATTTTTCCTTTTTACAAATAAAAATGTTTTTTCCCAAAACTGTCCTGTCTCGGGCAATTCGGTCATTTCAACCAATCCAAATACTTATTATCCAGGAAATCAGGCGATAATAAATACCGGAGCTACCTCCATTTCTTTAGGAGCTGTACCGGCAGGATATGGAACAACGCCCATCGCATCCGGTGACATACTGATGATCATCCAGACCCAGGGTGTAACGATAAATTCAACCAATACCAGTTCCTATGGAAGCGGAGTATCAACCGGAGGAGGCAGTGGTTTTACCACGACGAATCTCCAGGCAGGCAATATGGAATTTGTAATTGCAAATAACTCTGTGCCTTTGGCAGGAGGAACCTTAAACCTGCTGGCAGGTACTGCTAAAAGTTACAGTAACGCAGCATATGGAGCAACAGGACAATATACCTATCAGGTCATCCGCGTCAACCCTTTTTATAATGTACAATTCGTGGCTACTATTTCGACTCCCTTATGGAACGGATTAGTTGGCGGGATAACAATAATAGAAGCCGTAAACCAGATTGATTTTAACGGAAAAACGATCAATGCTTCAGGCGCAGGTTTCCGTGGAGGAGCCGGAAGGAAATTAAGCGGGGCCGCAGGGACGAGTAAAGGAGATTATAGGACTCTTGCGACCACCACGGCAAATGGAAGTAAAGGTGAAGGAATTGCAGGAACTCCTAGATATATAAACGATAACGGGGTCCTTTTGGATAATATAGTGGAAGGTTACCCGGGTGGTAGTTATGCACGGGGCGCAGCAGGTAACGCAGGAGGCGGTGCCACGGATAGCGATCCCACTTCCAACGATCAGAATTCCGGAGGCGCAGGTGGCGGCAATGTCGGCGCCGGAGGGGGTGGTG
>PLCH01000363.1 GCA_003135585.1 Chitinophagaceae bacterium | reverse complement strand
ACCCCGAATTGATTCGCCCATATTTCAAACCACTTTTAGATAACCTTGCTAAAAAAAACCTGCATGATGCCGTTATCCGGAATTCTGTGAGGTTATTGCAAGAAGTAACCATACCGAAGAGGTTTCAAGGTCAATTGATGAGTATTTGTTTTGAATTTATTCAATCCAATGAAACTGCGATAGCTATCAAAGCATTTTCATTGACAATCCTTCAAAATATGACAAGGCTATATCCGGAAATCATTCCAGAACTTAAATTGATCATTGATGAAAGATGGGAAATTGAATCNNGGAATGATGCAGAAAGATTCATCAGCAATCCGGTTTTTTCTGTCGATAGAAGTCTTTAAATAATAATCTTAGCGATTGATCGTGGGTTACATAATTATACAACCAGTTTAGAAAAACAAACAGGCGGTTTTTCACGCCCAATATAAGCATCAGATGCAGGCTCATCCAGATCAGCCAAGCCAAAAAACCTTTGAAATGTAATTTAGGATGGGGAATGTCAACTACTGCGAGATTTCGACCTACGGTTGCCATCGATCCNNTCCTTCCTACTGCTTAATTTAATCAAATTTTTAGCCAATAGACTGCCTTGCTGAATAGCAACAGATGCTACCTGGGGATGTCCATGATTATATTTAGGTGTTTCCATATAAGCTAAGTCCCCAATCGCGTAAATATTTTCAAAACCTTTAATCTTGTTAAACCGATCTGTTTTAATGCGATTACCCTTCATTATTAGGTCTTGGTTAATGCCACCCGGAACATTACCTCTAATCCCTGCAGCCCATATAACCATATAGGAACCGATTGTATTTCCATCCTGAAGAGTCACGATATTCCCATCATAGTCTTTTACGACAGTTCCCGTCATGACTGTCACACCTAGTTTTTTTAAATAAATTTGCGATTCCGATGAGGATTTTTCGCTCATGCCCCCCAAAGTCTTCTGCGATCCCTCGAGCAGATAGATTTTCATTTTATTAAAATCAATTTCCGGATAGTCCTTTGGCAAGGTGTATTTTTTCATTTCAGCTATTGCCCCGCCCAGCTCAACACCTGTAGGTCTACCGCCTACTAAGACAATGGTCAAATATTTTTGTAATTCTTCCGGAGTTTTGGCGAGAACAGCATCTTCAAAATTCTGAATTAAACGATNNGGCCTCAACTGTAGCTTTCATAGGGTACGCATTTTCGATCAATTTTGAATTACCAAAAAAATTCGTATCCGCCCCTGTTGCCAGTACCAGGATGTCATATTCCATTTCTCCGATACTTGTTACTATTTTATTTTCCTCCGGAACAATGCTTTGCAATTCTCCGAGCCTTATATGTACATTCCGGCTACTATGAAATACTTTTCGTAATGGGAAAGAAATATTACTCGCATCAAGACCTGCAGTAGCAACCTGGTAAAATAGAGGTTGAAACTGATGGTAATTATATTTATTAAGGAGAATAATTTCGAAGCCTTCCTTATTGCTAAGGGTTCGAGCCAGTTTTAACCCCCCGAACCCACCTCCTGCTATGATAACTTTCATTCTTTCTGAATTTAATACAGCAGTCGTGTTTTTAGGGTGTGTTTTACTTCTTTAAGCAATGCAAATGCCTGGGATGACAATTTCTTATCTATATCCAACACAACGTATCCTATATCCTCATTTGTTTTCAGATATTGTGCCAGAATATTTATATTGTATTTTGATAATTTTGTGTTGATTTCGGACAAAACACCGGGGACGTTCTTGTGGATGTGTAGGATCCTGTGGGTTCCCTCCTGTGGAGGCAAACTAAGCGGTGGCACTGTATGAGAACCGGTTGTGATGCCCATTTCGAGGTACTGAAAAAGCTTGCTACTAACATCTTCTCCAATATTGTATTGCGCTTCCTCGGTTGATCCCCCGATATGAGGGGTTAGCAAAACGTTCGGTAAGTTTTGTAAAGGAGTATTAAATTTATCCCCACTTTTTTCAGGTTCCAAAGGATAAACATCAATAGCGGCACCACCAACCTGGCCATCTTCTATTGCTTTAGCTAATGCTTCCAGGTCGACCACCTCCCCTCTGGCATAATTAAGAAGAATGGCACCTCTTTTAAATTGTCTGATAAGGTTTCTATTGATCAGATTTTTCGTTTGTGGGGTATCAGGAACATGAAGAGTGATTATGTCCGATTCACTGACAAGTTCCTTCAAAGATTTCCTGGATTCCGCATTACCTAACGGCAATTTCGTTATCACATCATAAAAAATTACTTTCATACCAAGACCCTCTGCCAAAATGCTTACCTGAGTACCGATATTTCCATACCCGACAATTCCAATGGTCTTGCCTCTAAGCTCATGACTTCCCTTAGCGTCCTTTAGCCAAGAACCAGCGTGAGCGGCCTTTGATTTGTCCGGTATTCTGCGAATAAGCATAATGGAAGCCCCGATCACGAGCTCGGCAACCGAACGAGTATTTGAATAAGGTGCATTGAAGACCACTACCCCATGGTTTGTGGCTGTTTTCAGGTCCACCTGGTTTACACCTATGCAAAAACACGCTATAGCCTGCAATTTCTTAGCTGCATTTAATATATTGGGCGTAATCTGTGTTTTGGACCTAATTCCTAACAAATGAACATACTTGATTTCCCGCATTAAATCCTCCTCTGATAATGCTCCTGATAGCTTTCTTACAGAAGCATAGCCTGCATCCTTAAAGTGCTTCACTGCAGTGTCACTGATGTTTTCGAGGAAGAGAATATTGATTTTTTCCTTAGGGTAACTCGTATTTTTTTTATCTGCCATAATCTAAGACCGCTTTTTACGTTATAATTTCCAGAATCTGTGCAAATTTGTTATTAAAATGCTAAACGAAAAAACAAATATGTTAACTGGAAATACTTAAAGCTGGATTTTTTTAATTTTGTACCTTCTAACATATAAATAGCTATGTTC
>PLCH01000289.1 GCA_003135585.1 Chitinophagaceae bacterium | reverse complement strand
GTTAAATAAGAATTAATTTTCTAACTTCGGCACACAATTGCTTAAACCATTGATTATGACCATGAACCGACTGCTTAAAAAAATAGCACCTGTAGCTATTTGCGTATTACTTACACAAATTGCATTTTCACAAAACAAAGTTATTACCGGTAAAATCACCGACGATAGAGGCAATGCAGTACAAGGCGCCACGGTGACCGTTAAGGGTTCCCAGGCCGGAGCAGCTACCAATGCCAGTGGAAACTTTACTTTGAATGCCCCCGCTTCAGCCAAGACTCTTGTGGTCTCGAGCGTTGGATATGCTCCGCAGGAAGTTGATATAACGGATAAGACTTCCGTTAGTATTTCCCTGGTTTCCTCCTCGACTTCCCTCAATGATGTGGTGGTCGTTGGATATGGGACGGCTCGAAGAAAAGATGTCACCGGGGCCGTTTCAAGCGTCGCTTCAAAAGATTTTAATCAGGGAGTCGTTACTGATCCGCTTCAGGCGGTTCAGGGAAAGGTAGCCGGGGTGTTGATTACCCAGCCTGGCGGGGACCCGAATGGTGGATTGATTATCCGTCTGAGGGGACAAGCTTCTCTTGTTGGTGGTCAGACGCCCTTAATTGTGTTGGATGGAGTTCCTTTGGATGACCCCGCCCAATTGTCGAATATACCTCCCGCCGATATTGCATCCTTTGATTTTCTTAAAGACGCTTCTGCTGCTGCCATCTACGGATCCCGAGGTGCGAATGGCGTGATTATCGTGAATACTAAAAAAGGCCAGAGCGGCCAGACCAAAGTGGAATACAATGGATTTGTCGGGGTAGACAAACTTGCCAAAAATTATCCTTTGCTTAATGCTGCCCAGTGGAAGGCTGCCTCCTCAAGCATAGGCATTCCGGATTCGGTTATTGCATCCTATAACCACGGAGGAAATGTTGATTGGTTCAAGGCTATTACACAAACCGCCTATACCCAGAGTCATAACGTGGCTATGTCTGGTGGCTCGGGACATTTTAATTACCGTGCATCGGTGAATTATATTAACCAGGATGGCATCATTTTAAATAGTAATAAGGAAGGGATTGGCCTTCGCTTCAACGCGCAGCAAAAAGCCTTCGATGATAAGCTGGATATCCAGGCGGGAATTGTCTATACACAGTACAATAGAAAATATACCGATTATTCGGTCTTTAATAAAGTGTTCTCTATACCCCCTACCTACCCGGTTCGTAATCCGGATGGTTCTTTTTTCACATTTTCGGATTTCGAACAATATAATCCAGTCGAGCACCTGGACTTAATCTATAACAGAGGTAAGGAATTTCTTACACAATTGTACGGAAGCGCCACCTATTCCATTTTGCCCAGCTTAAAAGTCGGCGTCATGGGTTCTATTTCCCATTTTAATAAACAAACCAATTGGTTCTATCCTTCTTTCCCTTCCGAAGGGAATGATAACAATGCAAACGAATACAATTTTAATACGGATTCCAAAAAGGGCAATGTTAACCTCAATTACAGCAAACAATTTGGTCAGCATAGTTTCGGGGCCACTGCTGTCTATGAATATAATTATTTTACTGATGATAATTTCAATGCCAATGGAACACAATTCCTGGTCCCTGCACTGCAATATAATTATTTGCAGGGTGGTAATACTTCGAAAAATGTCATTGGCTCTTTCGCGGAAGCATATTACCTGATCTCCTTCCTGGGAAGGGTAAATTATAATTATGCAGGCAAATATTATGCAACGGCTTCCATCAGAAGAGATGGTTCATCCAAGTTTGGTGTCAACCAGCGCTATGGTAATTTCCCCTCTTTCGATCTCGCCTGGCGCATCAGCCAGGAGGATTTTATGAAGGGCGTTTCATGGTTAACGGATCTTAAATTGCGCGGCGGTTACGGGGTTACAGGTAACTCAGACGCAATCACGCCTTACAGTACCCAATTCCTGTTGTCAGGACAGCTCCCCAACGGAACAATTACCCGCTATTTTAGTCCTTCAAGTCCAAATCAATACCCCCAAGCCTACCAGCCCTCCCAGAACGCCAATGCCGATTTAAGATGGGAAGAAGTTCATGGTTCAAATATCGGACTCGATTTTTCATTGTTTAATGGGCGCGTTAGCGGCGGATTGGATGTATACAGCAATAAGACAGTTAACTTGTTGAATAATTATACCGTACCTACCCCACCAGAGTTTTATCAAACCATCTTGGCGAATGTAGGAACGCTGACTAATAAAGGCTGGGAAATCAGTTTGAATGCACAGATCGTAAGGGGCCGGCATTTTAGCTGGACAGCCAGCGGCCAGTTTACCGCCTTCCAAACAAAAATCACCAGTTTGGCCGGCAGCTTTCAGGGATTTAAAGTAAATGGCGATAATATTCCCGAGGGTTATGCGGAAGGCCGGGGATTGAGTACGAATCCCATTTCCTTTTTAAAAGTCGGTTATTCTCCTTACATCTTCTTGCTTCCTCACTTTGTAGGAGTTGACAAGAACGGTAATCAATTGTTTGATTCAGCCGGTGCTAAAGTTCCCTATGGCCATGCCCATTTGAATTATATTGACCCGGCACCTAAATTTAACTACGGATTTTCATCTACCTTTACCTACGATCAGTGGAGCCTGAACTTTGCCTTAAGAGGTGTGGGTGGGCAGAAGATATTCAATAACACTGCCCTTGACGTGGCATATATCAAGAGATTGCCGGGCAACAACGTATTCACCAGTGCGCTTACCAACGGTATCAGGGATGCTGCGACCGCTTCGGATCTTTATATGGAAAATGCAAGTTTTTTGCGGTTGGATAACCTAACCTTGGCCTATACGTTTAAGAAAATCGGCAATATGCAAAACCTGAGGCTATACATTTCGGCTAACAATCTTTTCGTCATTACCAAATACAGCGGATTGGATCCGGAGATCAGAAATGCTAATACCAACGAGTCTTATATTGATGCGAATTATGGTGGGGACGGTTATTACGCAAGGTCCCGCTCGTTTTCGTTTGGTGTAAATGTTGCCTTCCAATAAGTTGATGGGAAGCAACTTTTTTCTGATTTTTTTCGTTATTCATATTATTTGCCATACGTGTTGAAAAATATAAACAAAAAAAAATGAGACCTGCAACAATATTCAAAAGCATTTTGGTTGCCATTTTGGTAACCTGCACCGGCATTTCCTGCACCAAGTTGGACGCCAAAGTCTATAGCGTTGTGCCTAATTCCAATTTTTGGCAAACACCTGCCGAAATCGCAGCCGGGATTGCTCCTGCGTATACTGGGCTGACGGCAATTCCCAACGGGAATACATTTGAATTGAATGAGGGTTCTTCTGATGAAATGATCATTCCGATTCGCGGTGCTGACTGGGTGGATAATAACGTGCATATCCAGGAATGGCAACACAACTGGGGTAATGACCATAACAATAACAATGGTGCCTGGGGCGATGTTTTTTCAGGTATTACCAAGATAAATTTTACTTTAAGCGTAGTCAATAGCCTGGCCACCCCTCCTCCGGGATTGATTGGTATCAATGCCGAATTAAAAGTACTGAGAGCCTATTATTACATGCTGGCGATGGATCTCTGGGGCAATGTGCCTTTGGTGACCAGTTATAATACCAATCCGGATTCTGTTTCCATTACTCAACGGCCTGCCGTTTTCGCTTTTGTGGAAAGCGAGATAAAAACCAATATCGAGTTGTTGTCTACAAACAACGATGCGACGACATACGGACGCGTGAATAAGTGGTCTGCTTTTGCCATCCTTGCGCGCCTTTACCTTAATGCACAGGTGT
>PLCH01000524.1 GCA_003135585.1 Chitinophagaceae bacterium | reverse complement strand
ATGTCATACCCTCCCATATTGATTTGGTTGGCGCGGAAATTGAAATGATCAATTATCCCAACCGGGAAACTGTTTTAAAAGGAATCCTGGCACCCATTAAAAACGATTACGAATTCGTCATCATTGACTGTTCACCTTCGCTGGGGCTGATTACGGTAAATGCGTTGACTGCGGCAGACTCGGTAATAGTGCCGGTTCAAACGGAATTTTTTGCTTTGGAAGGCCTGGGAAAATTGCTGAACACGATTAAAATTGTACAGAGCCGCCTGAATACGGAATTGGAAATTGAAGGAATTCTGATGACTATGTACGATGGCCGTTTGCGCCTGTGCAACCAGGTTGTAAGTGAGGTCCGCAAACATTTTGATGAAATGGTATTTAATACGATTATTCATCGCAATTCCAAAATAAGCGAAGCCCCGAGTGTGGGAAAGCCGGTGATACTGTACGACGCTTACAGCAAAGGAACGGTAAACTATTTAAACCTTGCCAAGGAGGTTTTGCAGAAAAACAACAAGACAAAAATAAGCCAGGAAGAGAGGATTCTTGAGTAATCAACAAATCAAAAAATGACCACCCCGAATAAAAAAAATAAAGAAGCACTGGGCAAGGGAATTCGCTCTCTTTTGGAAAGCATAAACAATGATCTGAAAACGGGTGCTGGCGATCTGAAAAATACGGTCGTTGAAGCTGCCACGGGAATGCTCCGCATTCCGCTGGACCAGATTGAAACCAATCCCAGACAGCCGAGGCATGATTTTGATGAAAGCGCACTGAATGAACTCGCCGCATCCATCNNGGCTTATTTCGGGTGAAAGGCGGTTCAGGGCTGCAAAAATAGCTGGCCTTCGGGATATTCCTTCTTATATCCGCCAGGCAAACGATCATCAGTTGCTGGAATTGGCGCTCCTGGAAAATTTGCAAAGGGAGGATCTGAATGCAATGGAAATCGCCCTGGGATATAAACGGATGATGGATGAACTCAACTACACGCAGGAACAGGTCGCAGAGCGGATGGGTAAGGAAAGAAGCACGGTAGCCAATTATATCAGGCTGCTGAAATTGCCGCCTGATATTCAGGTCGCTGTCCGAAACAATCAATTAAGCATGGGGCACGCCCGTGCCCTGATAAATGTGGATACGGTTGACAAACAGCTCTACCTCTTCAACGAAATAAAAAACAAAGGATTGTCGGTCCGCCAAACCGAAGNNCTATAAAGGCCATCCCGCTGTTAAAGATTCGGTAAAACCTTCACTACCAACGGCTTTCAAGAAAATTGAAGATAATTTAGCCTCACATTTTAGTACCCGGGTAAAGCTCAATCATCACAAAAAAGGAAATGGCCATATTTCTTTTGAGTATTATTCAATCCAGGAATTAAACAAATTGCTGGAACAATGGGGTGTCTCAGTAAATTAAGTGATTTGCATGAAGAGGTTGAAATATTTTTTTATTTTATTAGGTTTTAACCTGCCGGGTATATGCGCCTATTCACAACATAAAGATTCCATTGGATTAAAAAAAGATTCCACGCTTCTGCACCCGAAGGCAATTGATTCTTTTGTAAAAAAGAAACATGATCCCCACAAAGCGACCCTTTATTCCGCCATACTTCCCGGCCTGGGACAGGTTTATAATAAAAAATACTGGAAGGTACCCATTGTCTATGCTGCCATTGGCATACCAGCCTACACCTATTTTTATAATAAAAGCTGGTATCAGAAAACCAGCTATGCTTTGGCCGTTTTGGTAAACGGAAGCTATATCACCAGTCCGGATAGTCTGAAAAAATTGGACCCAAGACTTTTGCCTTTTATGTGGTCAGGGGGAAGTAACAGCCTTATCAATTACCGAAATGAATTCCGTAAGGACCAGGATTATTCAGCATTAATCTTTTTACTTTTCTGGGGCCTGAATGTCCTCGACGCGACAGTGGATGCCCATCTAAAAGACTTTGATGTCAGCGATCAACTGAGCCTTCAAATCAAGCCCGCAGTGTTGCCGGGTCTTAATACGGCAGGTATCAGTTTTGTTTTCAATATACATAAGGCAAAACCGAAAATCATTGACCTGGTCAATTGATTTGATTGTTGTATTTTCCCTAAAAAATAAAAAAAAATCTTAGATGAATATTGCGTTGATAGGTTATGGAAAACTGGGCAAAGCCATTGAAGAAATTGCCATCCAGAGAGGTCATCAGCTGATCCTAAAAATTGATATTGATAACCTGGAAGAATTAAGCGGAGCCAATCTTTCCAAAGCCGACGTGGCAATAGAATTTACCGGTCCCCATAGCGCATTTGATAATGTCATGAAGTGTTTGCAGAGCGGCATCCCTATTGTCTGTGGTACAACCGGCTGGCAGGAAAAACAGGAAGAAGCCCGGCAGTATTGTATCTCCCACAACGGGACCCTTCTGTTCGCCAGTAATTTCAGTGTAGGCGTAAATATTTTTTTTGAACTGAATAAGAAATTGGCGGCATTGATGTCTTCTCATCCCGAATATGACGTTAGCCTTATTGAAGTGCACCATACCCAGAAAAAAGATGCCCCGAGCGGTACAGCCATCAGTCTGGCTGAAGATATCCTGGAAATAATTCCCCAAAAAAAAACCTGGGTAAACCATCCCAGCCTTCATGCGGACGAACTCGTGATTGTCAGTGAACGCAGGGATCCGGCTCCCGGGATCCACAAAGTCAGGTACCATTCCCCCATTGATGATATCGAAATCATCCATGAAGCTCATAACAGGAAAGGCTTTGCAATAGGGGCAGTCCTGGCCGCTGAATTCATCCGAGACAAGAAAGGCCTATTCAGTATGAAAGATGTCCTCGGTTTTTGAAATAAAAAAATTAATTTGTAGCTGCAAAATAAGTAGAGAATGCTTTCCAAAAAGTCACAATATGCATTTCAGGCTTTGATGTACCTGGCAGAAAAGGGAAAAGACCAGCCGGTATTAATCGCCGAGATCTCCAAAAAGAAAAAAATACCTCTAAAATTCCTGGAGAATATACTGCTCGAACTGAAGAAAGCAGGCGTGCTGGAAAGTAAAAAAGGTAAAGGTGGTGGCTATTATTTTTCCAAGAATCCAAAAGATATATACCTGGCAACCATCATGAGGCTTCTTGACGGGCCCATTTCCCTGCTGCCCTGTGTTAGTTTGTATTTCTATGAGAAATGTAAGAACTGTGATGAAAAACATTGCGGGCTACACGAAGTAATGATACAGGTTCGTGATGCGAACCTTAAAATCCTGGAAAAAAAGACCATTGCGGATCTTACCAAGTACTAATTAAAGTTTTTACGGGCTCACTTCAGGATTTCCCCTATGGTTAATGCCAGGCGCCCGGCCCAAACTGAATATTCCTTCCCCGAATAATGGAGCCCGTCACCTGCAAGAAGATCTGGATCGTCTGATGCCTTCCGGCTTTCAGCGGTTATATTTAGGTATTGCACCTTATAACTGGCTGCCAGCTCTTTACTGACAGTGTTAAAGGAATCGATCTGGCGGGAGATATAAAAAGTATCAATGCCCCTTGCATAAGGTGTGACTGAATAATCCGGAATAGAGAGGACTATTACATGGGATGGCTTGTCGCCGGCCATCTGAATGGATTGCTGCAATAAAGAGTTGAACTGCGCCCTATATTCCACCGGGCTTCTCCCCTGATATTGATCGTTTACCCCGATTAACAAACTATCCATATCATAGGCTGGAAAAGGAATTTTCTTTTCATTTATCGCCTTCAAAAGATTACTTGTTGTCCATCCGGTTTGTGCGATGATCTCAGGTTCTGAAAAATATATCCCGTCAGCCGCAAGCAATTTCACCGCCTGCGCAGGATAGCGGTCAGCGAACTCTACAGACTCTCCGATTGTATAGGAATCACCAAGGGCAAGCCAGCTATATAAATTTTTTCGGGCTACTGGCATGGGCATTTAATTTACTGATATGACTGCAACCAAAGACCGGGAACCCCGGCAGGCAAAATCTGATCAACATTTCCCAATCCAATCTTCACGGAATATAGTTTTAACTGGCTAAACCACCCGTCGCCCCATTGAAAACGAAGTAAAATTTTCTATAATTGACAATTCGAGCGGAGCAGATTTCATCTCCTAATGCCCCAAAAAAAGATCCCGTTTATCCTGCCAATGGCGGGACAAACGGGAATCATTCGAGTTTTATTCAATATATTAATAATCCATGCCACCCATTCCAGGAGCACCGCCAGGATGTGCATGTGCTTCTTCTTTCTTCGGTCTGTCTGCGATCACACATTCTGTGGTCAGCAACATACCTGCGATGGAGGCTGCATTTTCCAATGCTATGCGGGTAACCTTTGTTGGATCAATGACACCTGCCTTGTAAAGGTTTTCATAAACCTCTGTGCGGGCATTGAAACCAAAATCAGTTTTCCCTTCTTTTACTTTTTGCACAACGATACTGCCTTCGATACCACAGTTAAAGACGATTTGGCGGATGGGTTCTTCCAAAGCTCTTTTTACTATGCTGATACCGGTAGTTTCATCTTCGTTGGTGCCTTTGAATTTTTCAAGGGAGTCAACCGCACGGATATAAGCTACCCCGCCGCCCGGAACAATACCTTCTTCAACAGCAGCACGGGTTGCATGCAACGCGTCATCTACACGGTCTTTCTTCTCTTTCATTTCCATTTCGGTTGCGGCACCGATATACAATACAGCGACACCACCGCTTAACTTAGCCAGGCGCTCCTGTAATTTTTCCTTATCATAATCTGAAGTGGTAACCTCAATCTGTGCTTTGATCTGGTTAACACGTGCGACGATATCTTCTTTTTTACCCTTGCCACCTACGATGGTTGTATTGTCTTTATCAATGGTTACGGAAGAAGCGGATCCCAAATAGCTAAGATCAGCATTCTCTAATTTGTAACCCTGCTCTTCACTGATGACGACACCTTTTGTAAGGGTGGCGATATCCTGGAGCATTTCTTTGCGGCGGTCACCAAAGCCCGGAGCTTTCACAGCAGCGACTTTCAGCGTTCCGCGCAATTTGTTTACCACCAGAGTTGCCAATGCTTCGCCTTCCAGATCTTCACTGATAATCAACAGAGGACGTCCTCCCTGCGCTACTTTTTCCAGGATATGCAAAATATCCTTCATCGCAGATATTTTCTTATCATAGATCAGTATATAAGGGTTCTCCAATTCTGCTTCCATTTTTTCACTATTGGTCACAAAATAAGGAGAGATATAACCGCGGTCAAATTGCATTCCTTCCACCACATCAACATTTGTATCAGTTCCTTTTGCTTCTTCCACCGTGATAACACCCTCTTTTCCGACTTTTCCAAAAGCTTCTGCAATCAGTTTCCCGATTGTTTCATCGTTATTGGCGGAAATGGAAGCTACCTGCTGGATTTTTTTACTGTCACTGCCAACGTTCTGGCTCTGACTCTTGAGATGCGCAACTACTTTAACAACTGCTTTGTCAATACCTCTTTTCAGATCCATTGGATTTGCACCTGCAGCTACGTTTTTAAGCCCCTCACTAATAATGGACTGGGCCAATACGGTCGCAGTAGTCGTACCGTCTCCTGCAATATCAGCTGTTTTGGAAGCCACCTCTTTTACCATCTGGGCTCCCATATTCTCAATAGGATCATCGAGTTCAATTTCTTTTGCAACCGTTACACCGTCTTTAGTAATGGATGGTGCACCGAATTTTTTCTCGAGGACCACGTTGCGGCCTTTAGGGCCCAAAGTAACCCGGACTGCGTTTGATAAAATATCAACGCCTTTTTTCATTTTATTCCGGGCTTCAATATCGAAGAAAAGTTGTTTTGCCATAATTCAAAATATTTTTATTATTTAATTAATAATCCGTAACAAAATAATCAGATTTAAGATTAATCAGACTTACAGTGCCAGTATCCTTATTCACCTACTTTCATAAGTAAATCGGAAGATCTCATTATCAGATAATCCTCACCTTCGACAACGATTTCGGTGCCGGAATATTTGCCATATAAAACAACATCTCCTATCTTTTGCTTAAGAGGAATAAGGTTGCCAGTCTGTTCAGCATATTTACCTGGGCCTACTGCTACTACTATACCTTTTTGGGGTTTTTCCTTTGCAGTATCCGGAATAATGATGCCACCCTTGGTTTTTTCCTCAGCGGCGGCAGGTTTAATCAGAACTCTATCGTCAAAGAGTTCGTAGTTTACCTTTTTAGCCATAATTGTATTGATTTTGATTAGTTAAACAATGAATACTTCCCCCATGAGTTGGGGCTTGCAAAGTTAAACCAATTTTATACCAAAAGCTTAAAAGACCGGTAAAATTGAATACTTGTCAGCCAGTCTGCCCCGAAGGCAGTTCAGGGAAGCCGGTGGACAGGGGAAGTCCACCGATCCATGCCAATTTTGCATTCTGTTGCCCCCTTCACTTCTGGAGCTGATTGTCTTGTCTTTATAGGCGAAAATGCTCCAATATCCTGCGTGCCTTAATCCCGACTCTCCCTGAAAACTGCTATCTTCGCAGCCTTAAAATAAGCTCTTACTAGATGATTAGCAGAAGAAATATCCGGGTTAAAGTCATGCAAACCTTATACAGCCTGGAAGCGCAGGATCAGACTGCTAAAACAAGCGAGGCCATTAAGATCTTACAGAAACATTTTGACCAGACCAGGCAACTTTTCGTATATCTGGTGTATTTTCTAACTGAAGTTGCCCGTTATGCTGAAACCGATTCCCAGTTTCGTTCATCCAAACATTTGCCGACTGACCAGGATCGCAACGTGAATATTAAACTGGCTGGCAACGAATTGTTGTGGAAAATAAAGGAAGAAAGTTCTTTTCAAAAAGCCTTGAATACGGATAAACCCCAATTGTTGAGGAATACGGAATTGATAAAGAAATTATACCAGGAGCTGACCGAAAGGGAAGAATACAAAAAATATATCACGGCCGAAGGAAGGGATAAGAAATCAGAAAAGGAGATACTACAGTTTATTTTTAGCGAGTATATGTTGCAGCACGAGCTATTTGAAACGCATATAGAGGAGGTTTTTACCAACTGGGATGATGATGCGGAAATGATAAACCAGTTATTTCTTTCCTACCTTAACAAACCGCAATCCTTTCAGTTCCAGGAAATGCTGAGTAAGGAAAAATGGGAGTTTGGGAAAGTCCTGCTTCAGACTGTGCTTGAAAAAAAGGAAGTTACCAAGGATTTGATAAGACCGAAATTAAAAAACTGGGATGCGGACCGGATTGCGGTACTGGATATGATCCTTATGGAAATGGGTGTTTGCGAGTTTCTGTATTTTGAGACCATCCCCCCCAAAGTGACGATTAACGAGTATATTGACCTGGCCAAAGATTACAGCACAGCCCAGAGTGGCCAGTTTGTAAATGGCATCCTGGATAATATCCATAAAGATCTGCTGCAGGAAAATAAAATGCATAAGGTCAATTTTAAGGCTTCGGGCAATTAGGAATTGCTTTTTCATGTAGGTTTGCAAAAAATTGTAAGATGCGTTTTCTGATAATTCCGGTTTTGGTTGCTGCAGTTTTTGGAGGATGCAACGGCCATGACAAAAAAGCGGGGATGCCCGGCGAAAAGGGTATCCTGGCTTCTGAAACCCTGGATTCTACCAAATTCACCAG
>PLCH01000218.1 GCA_003135585.1 Chitinophagaceae bacterium | reverse complement strand
GGGTTTCGAGGGGGTGTAACTTGCAGAAATGACCCCGCAGTAACTATCCCAAAAGCTGTGTCTTTATATCTGCCGATAAGAAGAGATCCACTACTGGATGTGGGAAAGGAATCAATCAACACTGTAGATAAGTCAGCGCTGATGGTGTCTGAAACAATAATATTTGTAGGATTGGCATTGGTGAATGAATTTCCAAAATTAATGGAGGGTTTTTGACAGCTTGTTATAAAAAACACTGCCAAAAACGGTAACAAAAAAATAATTCGAGTTAATTGTGATAGTTTTTGGATTGTCATGCTGATTACCGGCTTATATACTACATTATTTTTATAAAGCACTTATTGCCAATCTGGTTACCGTAATTCTTGCAATAATAAGGGTGGTTACTGTTACTATTTTGTTAGTATGTATTAATAGGGATATTAATAGGACAAAAGTAGGGTTTTTACATACTAATTCCAATTAATACCTGCATACCGGAGAGATTTTATAGCTTGAAAATGAAGCTAATTTATTATTCGTTTCTGAATAATAGTTTGTATAAATCACCATCAGTAAAAAAGGAAAAAGGGAAAGAGTAGTTTTATTGTATATAAAAAAAGCTATTTCATCTATTAATATTGCCGGTAAATACATTTTAACTATTTTACCACACATCCATAAAATACATTAGCGAAAAATATCGCAGAAACATGAAACGCTCCAACCTTCTATTTGCCTCACTGTCATCTTTTTCAATAGTTGTTTTGCTTTCTTATTCCTGTGGTAAGGGATATATACCCTTTTCACAAAATGGAAATTGGGTCACCGTTGCCTATTTCGGCGGAAATAACAGGAGTGAAGCGGTCGCTTTCACAATTGGGAATTTAGCCTATGTAGGCTCTGGATTTGATGGTGTTACAAGATATAATGACTTATGGTCATTTGATCCTTCGGGTAACGCAAATACTGGTAGCTGGACGGAACTGGCAAGCATGCCTCAGACCAACGCAACCGGCGGAGGTACGATCCGGAGCTCCGGGGTTGGTTTCAGTATAGATTCCCTAGGATATGTCGGGACAGGCTATGACGGATACAATCCTATGAAGGATTTCTGGCAATATTCTCCTGCAACAAATACCTGGACCCAAAAAGCTGATTTTCCGGGTGGGGCGAGATATGATGCAGTAGCCTTCGGGATCGGGAATTTTGGGTACGTAGCCACTGGGTACGATGGCCTGACCGACCATAATGACAACTGGCAATACGATCCCCTTGGAGATCGCTGGACTGAAAGAGAAAGCATGCCCGGACAGAAAAGAGCCCAGGCTGTTGCTTTCGTTTGGCACAATAAAGGTTATGTGGTAACCGGTGTGGACAATGGTCAGGCTACTGGCGACTTCTGGGTTTTTGATCCTTCAATAACGAGTGGGGGCGCCTGGACTCAATTGAACCATATTTTCAATTTTAGCACGCTTGTTTTTGACGATAATTATACCAATATCGAACGCTGGAATGCAGCGGCATTCGTAATATTAGGTTCTACCTCCACCCTTGATAAGGCCTACATATCAACAGGTGAAAACGGAGCCCTATATACATTTACCTGGGAATATGATTTAACCACTGATATGTGGACAGAAAAAACGCCCTTTGAAGGGGTTGCAAGAACGGGTGCTGTTGGCCTTACCGTTCAAAACAGGGGTTTTCTCGGTTTGGGAAGATCAANNGTATGACTTAAGGGAATTTCATCCAAATGACATCTATAATCCAAATGACTAAGGGGAAATATTTTAAATTCCTTTTCCCTGTTCTTTTGTTACTTATCGGAATTCCAACCATCCACTATTTTAAGAATAAAAAAAAATATAGAGAAAACGTTTTTGTGCAGGTTAAGCCAATTCAGACCTCCTACGGTTGGGGATATAATATATTGACAGATGGCAAAATTTATATTCACCAGGAATTTGTTCCTGCCCTTCCTGGTAAGCAGAGCTTCAAATCCAAAGACGAAGCGCTTAAAGTGGGACATAAAGTCCTCTCTAAAATCAGCGCCAATCAATTACCAACCATTACTGTGGAGGAATTAAAACAAATGGGCATTGTGAAGGATACAACCGTCCCGAGATAGATTTCATAAGATTGCGGCACTACATTTTTTTAAAACCCCGGCGATAGGCTGTGGTTTTTTTATTTGGATACATGCAGTACTTCAATTTTTTTATTTAATTTATGCAGTGATAAGTAGCCAAAACCTATTCCCGGGCCTACCCAATTTCTGAAAGATTGCTAAACCAAACGATTGATGTCAACAAACAAATATTTGTATCCCTTTATTCTTGTTACAACCCTTTTCTTTCTGTGGGCTTTTGTACATAATTTAAATCCTATCCTAATCCCGCATCTAAAAAAAGCCTGCCAGTTGAGTGACACCCAATCTGCCCTGATCGATTCTTCCGTATACCTGGCCTATTTTATTGTTGCCATACCTGCGGGTCTTTTTATGCAAAGATTTGGTTATAAAAAAGGAATATTTTTTGGACTTATTTTATTTGCAATAGGTACTTTATTATTTATACCTGCGGCATCCGCCCGCAGTTATCTTTTTTTCCTTTCAGCCCTGTTCATTATTGCCAGTGGCGCCACTTTCCTGGAAACCGTTGCCAACCCTTATGTTACGTTTCTTGGAGACAAGGAAACTTCTGAGCAACGGTTAAATTTCGCTCAATCATTTAACGGGGTGGGCGCTTTTATAGCCCCCATTCTGGG
>PLCH01000007.1:775-3710 GCA_003135585.1 Chitinophagaceae bacterium | reverse complement strand
AAGTACATCTGATTCTGCAAATGCTGCAATAGATTTTAATATTCCTGAAAATTGTTCATTTATAGATGCTGCCAAAATCTTAGTCAGCACTGCAAAATGCACGATCGATTTCAAAGGATTCACTGATCAAGAACTAAAAATCCTTTTAAAACCACAGGAATTGTCGAAAACAAACACCCTTCAGGCTTTGGAATCGCTCCAGTTCATAGGAAAAAATCCNNTGAAATTATCAAAAAAGAAACTTTATGAGTAGAAAATGTAACTGCAAAAAACCCCCGGGAGGAGGTACAGAATGTCCTTCGGGCAGCATGGCGGTTTGTAGATTGGAAAACGGCGAATGCCAGGGATCTTGTAGTACGCTTCCATCAGGATTGAATAAACTGGAATTAGACAACTGGGTATTAAGGACAATTAAAAATGATATACGTTCTTTAAATCAAACCATTTCAGACGAAGATCAAGAAATCTTAATCAACGGAAAATTCAATATGGTAAATCCAGATGGCACAAGAATTATTATTACATTCTCTTTACCTACGACGGATGAAATTGGTAGTGATCAATACAGCGAAGTTGAAGCATAGACATTATTATCATAACTCTCTCAAAATCCGCCTGAGCTAATGCCTTAGCTTCACCGGGATTTAGCGCTTTTCTATCTGCCATACCGTTTAGCCTTTTAGGTGTCAACTGTAGCATTATTAGGCTTTTTCAAGTTCTCTAAAATACAGTTCGTCGTCTTCGGCTCTATTCTCCTTTAAAAAAATATTTTTTTGTGTTTCCCCTGTACTGGATGAATATCCAGTTTACACAATTCAAATGATATCTTAATATTCGACCATTACTGTCTTATCACGGGTTCAAAGTAACCTTTTTCACGGGGGTAAAATACCGTTAAACCAACCTTTTTTTAGACAAGAGCAAGTGGTAAATTTGCTTCACACTGCTCTTTTATGGGTATGATTATCTTAATTATAATTCTGACAGCATTGGGAGTGCTGATTACCCTCTTCAGCCCAAAAGATGGCCACCTTAAAGACATTCTTTCTTTTATACTTATTTTACTTGCAACATTTATCGGTGTGTATTTGGCCTTTTACCTAACAAAAGGGGATACAGAACGTGATACACACGACAAGACAATACGGATTTTAGAATTGGGAAAAAAAGATTTCAATAACTTCAGTGACACTTTGAATCATAGTATAGATTCACTAGGACATGCAGAACCGGCTCCCCTTGATAAATCATTTGCTTATGCTGTCGAGGATCGACTTCCTGAGATATTTACTTTTTTGGCTTCCGATAGGACCTCACTATACAATCTTTCTGAGGANNTTTTTTCAACGAGTACATGAAATGCAAAACAGGCTTGAATGGGAGATTCAGTTCCAAAACAATAAGTTAAACACGACAAATTTAGAAACCAATGTGAATCTATCAGAAAGTAGACTTAAGCACATATACGATAGTTTGTACAGCAGGTGAATCCATCAAATCAATTTCTCCTCCCTCTCCCTTCCCTCGGCATGCATCCAAACCTCCTCTTAAACGCACTGGAAAAATTCCTAGGGTGCTCATAGCCGCTCATGTAGGCAATCTCGATAACCGTATGCTCGCCGCTAGACAGGAGTTCCCTCGCCTTCTCCAGCCGCTTGTTTTGAAGGCATTCGAANNTTGGCTTGAATTCATTGGTTCTGAGCTTTCGGGCGAGCTTGGGATTGGCGATTTGGCCTTAATTGAATCTTCCAAATATTCATCCGAATTATCTATATGCTCGACGATCATAGTCTGGTTTGAAACAAATATAATGAACTTACAAAATCTATTTATTGAAATTTCGCAATTATTTATTAGCTAGGTTTCCTTATATTTAACCGACTAATCAAATTTTAATGCAATGATTAGAGCGAATGAATTACGCGTTTGTAATCGTGTCAACATTTCTTAATAGATTCTGTGTTAATGTCTAATATGTAAGATTATGAGAATAATATTTTTTATACTCGTCTGTTTATTTGCGCTTGCTCCCATTACATTATTATCACAGGCAACAGACAATTCAGGAAAAGATCTGTTTGTTACCAAGAATACTTCCAATTTCAAATTTCCTATAACCTCCACAGGATTTAGTATTGAATATACAAGTTCTATGAATGCCAAAGACACGGTTAAAATTCGCAAGCTCAAATATGATAGACTCAGGCCCATAGATTCAACCAATTTTTATTTCGATAAAAAAACAAAGTCTTATTTTAGAATAATTCATAGGAGAAACAATTTGCACTCCTATTATTTTATATCCGTGTTAGCGGAGTATATTTATGACAATATCCATATTTTGAATACACTACCTACTAAAATTACAGCTCAGCTTTATACAAAGAAGATAGATTCCCTGATGCTTTTGCGTGAAAAAGAGGAGACTATTAGTCAATTGATTGATATTTTAAAATCAAAAGACCTACCGTCATCGGCCAATAGACTCGGTGATGATATCGTTGCTTATCTGGAGGGAATTGGAACTTCACCAGATGAGATCTATCATGTCACAGACGTTGGTACAGGAATCAATCCATGGTTTATGAATTTGAAGCTGTCAAACTTATCATTAAAACCGATTTCCAATTTTTTTTCCTCCAGTAACCAACCTTCCTTGCAATTGGAAATCGGCGCCATATCCAATTCAGTAGTAAAATTTAAGAACTGGGACAATCTGAAAATAGCTATTCCACCAGGTTGGTTAGGTAAGATCCTACGATTTCATGAATATGATTTATTCTATTCCCTTTTTTTGAATTCCAGTTTTATCAATTATTATGATACCATTAATCATATGCGGACACCCACCGATATAAAAAGTATTTCGAAATTTACGCAGTTTGGCGGTAAGCTAAACGCTACCGCCTATTGGAGCAAGGCATTGGCAGGTTCT
>PLCH01000007.1:0-753 GCA_003135585.1 Chitinophagaceae bacterium | reverse complement strand
CTGTTAGTGCGATAGATACAGGTTTTTATGCACTCGGCCAGTCTGCTGGCAAATATGGTGGAGGCATCAATGCTCCGGGCTGGAATGGAAGAATCAGTGTAGCCTTTCCTGTATTTCTCAATTTTATTAATCTCAGGCAAAGCGATGCCAGCAAAAAAGGCACTAGCTCATTATACCTTTTACCCTCCTACGCCCCTTTTGTATCCTGGGCGACTCAATGGACACATCAGATCGGCCTGTCACTGAATTTACTTTCAAGCCCCTATGGGGGGAAAGATTCAAGTATCCTGCAGGCTGGTGGTATCGGAGCTGACCTGCTGACAGGAAATACTCATACCGGTTGGGGGTCACCCATTGTATATGTGAGCGGTAGCATCAATCTGGGTGCAATAACCAAGCAGAAAGGTCATCCGGAATCAATCCATTAAGATGGCTAATCAAATCAGTTCGCGAATAGAAATGAAATTTTCATTTTATACTCGGGCGCAGGCTATCGACAGGGTATATGAAATGGATTTCGGCAAGCTTTCGTTCTCTATCTTTTTTGCGCCGGAGTTGTAAATATTGCTGCCTCTGCAGAGCCCGGGTATCATNNTTTTCAAGAGGCTGTCTCTTTCAAGTTTTGTTTTTCTTGCGTCCTGAGCCTCAGAAGACTGCATATCAGTATCGTGGTTTGGATTTGCCAGAGGATCGGTGACAGTAAGATTGCCATCTGGAACCGGGTCTTTGAATAGGTCCGTAACGTTCGGATGT
>PLCH01000556.1 GCA_003135585.1 Chitinophagaceae bacterium | reverse complement strand
CCCGCCGATTGGTGGCTGCAACAAAGGTTACTCGATCACTGACTATGTGCCCATTAATGCGCCTGGCCAGTAATAGTTGCATGCAGGCCGCCTGTACACTGGCTGGGGCTTGTCCTAAGTCATCCAGGAAAAATACTGTTTTTTCCTTCGCTGTTATGATTTGGTGAAGATCCCCGAAAGGTAAAAAATCGGCAGTGCCATCCTTGTTGGGAAAGGGCAATCCTTTGTAATCAGTAGGATCGCTTACAACTGGATGTGAAATGATTAATTTCGTATCGGCGACTTTGGCAGCTTGGGAAACAATATCCGATTTCCCGATACCAGGTTTACCTGTAATTAATGTCGGAAAATTGTTAGCTATTGCAAAGGACAAGTAATCCGATAGTTCTGTTGGTTTCATTTGTTTGGTTTTTATGAGTAGTGAATAAATAATTGATATCTTAAGATCAAAGACCATCCCCTATCATGAATTGAAAATAGAAAAGCGCGGCGTTCACGTTATCTGGGAAGGTGAGCTGAAAGCATTTGTCAGAAGTGAACTTAACCGATACGGTATTCGCAATTACATAGGACCTATCAAAATGAAAATGATCTTCCCAGCCGGAAAAGCGATTTTCTATTTCTCCATATAGTTCTACATTACCCTTGAGATAAATGGCAATCGCTTTAGTAATCAGCAGGATGTTTTTAGCGGAGGTCAGGAAAGGCTGTTTACCATCAGCCAAGTCATATGAAAAAGAATCCTGGAAAATCATACGGCAATCATCGAGCTGTGGTTTTCGTTTCAGAATGAGCATGTTTCTCAAGTCTCCTAATAGGTAATCGACCCCTGCCTTTCTGAAATCATTTCCAAACTGGCAGGCAATATTCTCGATAACGGGTTCAAAGGAATCGAGTTGAGCCAATTCATCGGGAGTGGCCGTTGTAGAAAATGAATCAAAGCTGATCCTGTACTTGAGCGCAATGAAATCTTCCAATTGCTTTATATAATTTTTTTGTAATTGGAGGATGAGGTTTGAATAATATCCAATTAGATTACTGATTGAAATTATATTGAGGAACACATTCACGTCAACACCTTCGGCTGACTTAATATGTGATTTCATGCGATCGTAAGTTTCAATGCTCAGTTGTTCAAGAAAGCCCTTGCTCTGCTTGTACTGACCAGTCAGCACCCGGCAGAATTGTAGATCTGAAGTGCTCAGGTTTTGTAATGGTTTATTTTGCATATTATTTATATTTAAGGTGATTGAATAAATGTGTTGCTTTAGTGTGTCGGTATCAGGTTGATCCAAACACCATCTTACGCCAGAAGCACCCCACCGGGAGACCTGTATTTGGAAGAGGGCGAGAAGCGTATTGGTACATGGTATAGTAATTCCCATGAGGTTTTCACAAGCCCAAGTGGCCAAAAAGAAAGGCGCAATGACTGCCGTTAGCGAGGAATAAAGCGGCGTAAAAGATGGCTCTTGGGAATGCGCCGCTGCCGGCATCGGAGCGCCAAGTCATGGCGCTTTTCATGCCGGCAAGTTTGGGCAGGTTCAATGGGAGCCAAGTTTAAAGCCGCTGTTTCCGCGCGGGCAGAACTTGTGCCGCTTTTTGGCCCACTTTGCCTGTGAAAGTTTTTAATCTTTTGTATCAGGTGAAAACTTGGAGAAGAATAAAAGTTGATTGTAATTGCTTAAGTAAAAAACTAAGATCCATGGAGATTACCAGTGGAGAAAGATTGATTTTACAACATTTAGAATNNATTGAGACGCAACGATGCCACATCGGAGTTACAGAAGCTGGTAACCATACCTGAATCCACAATGAGAAACTGCGAAAAATGAGGGAAGAATAACTTGGGCTTTGCCCGTAATTATCTTGGTATATTGTCTATTACAATTACATGTAATAGACAGTATTTAATCGGACAGTAAAGGATTTTTAGTTTTTTAGGGCCGGATTTATTTTTACGCTGCTGGTGTAATTTGTCCTATCATCTTCTGTCTTGCTAAGATAATAGATTCTTTAAAAGTTTCCATTGGTGTTTTTCCGAAACAGTATCTTCCGCTGTGACATCTTTCGTTATTGTAAAATTTCATCCATTCATCGAGGTCATACTGAAGGTCCGTCAGATTAGTATATAACTTTTTCCGGAACGCAACAGCATAAAACTCGTCTTGCATTGTACGATGCAAACGCTCGCAGATTCCATTGCTTTGCGGCCTGCGGATCTGCGTCTTACTATGCTCAATACCTTCGATCTGTAAATAGAGTTCATATTCGTGATGTTCAGGCCGGCCTTTGAACTCAGTACCCCGATCGGTTAAGATGCGAAGCAAAGGCACTTGTTGTTCTTCGAAGAATGGTAATACTCTGTCATTCAAGATATCAGCGGATGTAATCGCATGCTTGCTTTCGTAGAGTTTTGCAAAAGCAACCCGGGTATAAGTGTCAATAAAGGTCTGCTGATAAATGCGGCCCACGCCCTTGATATTACCTACGTAATAGGTGTCCTGGCTTCCCAGGTAGCCCGGATGTTCAGGTTCAATTTCACCGAACGATTCGCGTCTTTCTTTTTTCCGTTCCAGGGCCATCAGCTGGGCCTCTGTAAGAATCAAATTTTCCTTGGCCATTCTTTCTTCTAATGAATGTAATCGCTTTTCAAATAGCTCCAGATTGTGCCTCAGCCATACACTACGAATACCACCGGCAGAAATAAATATTCCCTTCTTGCGAAGTTCATTACAGGCCCGCTGCTGGCCAAACGCCGGATAATCGAAAGCCATCTGTACAACGGCTTGCTCGACCCCAGGTTCCACCCGGTTCTTGAGAATTGGCTTTGAACGGCTTATTTCCTGCAGGGCTGACTCGCCGCCCGTATCGTACATCTCTTTGATGCGATAGAAGCTGTCCCTACTGTAGCCCATCACTTTGCAGGCTTGAGATACATTACCTAAATGTTCTGCGAGATTTAATAACCCTAACCGGGTTTTGATTAACTTAGATTCTAATTTCATGATCTGACATTTTGGGATTGATGAATAAGTGTCGTTACTTAAAGTTAATCCCAACTGTCAGTTCTTATGTTAAAAGGCATAGTAAGCAGAATGAGCATTTTGGTTCTATCAATATTTTAAGATTGGGCTTAATTTTCTGTTCTAAATACTATGTCATGAGGACAAAAAATCTAAAAAACAATTCCTCCCCAGAATGTAATTTTTATATTGGACTAGATGTCCACAAAAAATCCTGGAGTGTAACTATTCGAAC
>PLCH01000145.1 GCA_003135585.1 Chitinophagaceae bacterium | reverse complement strand
AACTCAACCTATCGCACAGATTTCCATTTTCTCATCTAAAATACTACTAAAAAATGCATCATTTTTTGATATTAGTTCAGCAATTCTTTATATGATAACTATCAATGATCTCCGAATAGGATAAGGTAAGGAAGAAAAAAGTTCTAATTATTTCCTGATGCAAATAATTAATTTCCTTTAAGCGAGTTTTCATAGGGAAATATTTAATTGCCCTAACTAGGAATTATATCAAGTCAGAATACCAAAACATATATAAAATGCAGTTATTCATAGATGAAAGCGACGAACCTTCCTTTTACGGTTCGGAAAAAGATACATTGACATCCTCTTATTCTTCTTAACTTTTAAATGAGCGAATTAGGGATAATTGACAAATCTTCATTCCTAAGAATTGGTTCATAGGCTGATCTTTGCTATCCCGAATTAACCTGGCAATGCTTAGTTAGCCAAAACTATTGCTCGTGAAAAACATTGTTCGAGTAAGATAGTCTTCCTTTATAGTCAATCCCTTCAATAATAATACGAAATCTTTTGGCTTGGTCAGAATTATAAAATGAAAAGTGAATAGAGCCACTGTTATCAGGGGATGCATGTCCATTCCAATATAAGGTGGTTCATTGTCCGGAGTGGTTACCAAATTGTCATTCCTACTATAATCAGGAGAATAATATTCGCGATTTACAGAATAACCATGAATTATAAAATGATTATTTCCTTCGGCAATGCTTTTAAAGGCCATTCCTTCATCCCATTTTTTTGTATAAATGGAAATGACTCCAATGNNGTATAAATCTTATCAGGGCAATGTCGCTTAAAGGAATATCTTTTGCGACGACATAATAGCTCCTGATCTCGTTGATAAAAAAATAAGGGTACGAAGTGGGTGGGGCATGAATACTAGCCGGAGGTTCTTCACCATTATTTAATAGTGTAAAATTTTGGTGGTCAGATCCACGAAAGTCAAACACTGGATTGTCCTCATCACCAATTAACGAAAGCCCGGGAAACCTTCCTTTCAGAAAATCAAAAAGTCTAATACTATTCGGATAAAAATTGTTTATCAGATCGATGTCGTGATAATAACCTGCTTCAAAAAGCTGACTTACATATTTTTTGGCGACCATTTCAGATTTAGAGGGTGTATAACCCCTTACCGTTACAGGCTTCAGCAATCCTTTTGCACGAAAAGTAAGTATTTGATCGCGTTCCTCCATCCACAACGGAGAATTAAATGTACTATTTTGGATATTGCTAATTACTGGGGCGTCAGGGGCTTTGCCTAGAGTATCCGCATTGTTTACATTAAGCTTTATCCGGAAGTTTTTATTCATTCCATGTCCGTTTGTTGCCTGGAAATATACCACGGATTGTCCGATATTGTTATAATCTCTTAACGCAAAATTACCATTGCTATCGAGGTATACTTTGCCTATAAATTTAGAATTGTCTTCATTTTGGATGATCAATTGAACGTCAGGTTGATCCTTGGCTGCATTATTTTTATAGCCTATGATCTTGCCTGACAGGTACTGGGATTTTTCAACAGGATGGGTTAATCCTAAAGATTCGTTATTCAATATTTGCTTCCATGTAAAATGGCGCCACCCATTGGTCAACATAACCAGATCAAGCTCCCTTTGTGTTTCCTCATCATTATGGCGGAAATAATATCCTGGGTTGTTGACGTAGCCTCTTAATTCCGAACTTAACAAAAGAGCGCTGAAAATATTATCCGACATGGAATCCTCTACTGCTTTGCTTGCGTCGGTGACCGATATGGAAAGGTTTACACTATCCAATTGCGGGTGGACATTTTTCAACTGTATGGTAAACGAGGATTTCCCTTTGGGCTTGAAGGAAACGGTATCTTGATGTAATTGGAGCTCCAACTGGTCTTTATTGTCAATAAATACAATCCGTTCTGCTTGCGGTAATTCATTCTTGTCAAAAACGGTAAGCCGGAGTATACCGGTGGAAAATGCTTTTTTGGGAATGTCGAAGCGATTCAAACCCGGTTCCAGTTGAAGCGGGTAGACGGCCACCCTGCCTGTATTCTGGAAAGCGGCCAAATGGATATCATGGAATTGCCCCTTTAAGGTCTCATAATAAGCTAGTTGCAAGCTAATGATCTCAGATGTTTGTTCAATCACTCTTAACGAGATACCAAGTGGTTTTATATGTGGCAGGGGAACTTTCTGAATACTGCTGTCAGGAAAATGAACGATGGCAAAATAATTATGCTGCAAGGTGGTCCGGAGCGAACAATTTCCCATTCCGTCATGTATGGTATGTAAGGACGTGATCATCACACCCTGGTCATCTTTCAGTTCCCCATACACTTCTGCAGGCAATCCGTTTTGGTCAGTGGCTTTGAATGCCAGATTGCATATATTCCCTTCCACCAGGTCTCCTCCTTCCGGGAAAAAATGGAGTGTAAACTTTTTCGCTTGAATAGAGTTAGTCACCACCTTCACGACGGTATCGGAAAGATTTTTAATGAAAATGCTCTTGTGAAAAATACCCGACTCCTCAAAATTCAACATCCAGGAGGTGAAGCTTCTCAGTTGGTAATGATTACTTGGCAAACTGTCGGGCAGTTGCATAGTACCCAGGGCTACTCCTTGCTTTAAAGGCAATTTATTACGGACAAGTATATTTCCTTGTTCGTCTATTAGTTGCACATAAACGATCATACTGAGTCTTGATGGAACACCGTAGGATGTCGCGTACACTTTATACCATATCCTTTGGCCACCCATAAAAGCTGACCTGTCGGTTTGAAGGTATATCTTCTCTTGAGGGTAATTTTTATAATAATCCTGTATAGCTGACTTTATTTTATCACCAGTATCGTTGATCCTGAAGAAAGAATTCAGGAATAGAAAAAATATTCCTGATTTTACATAAAGAGATTTCATGCTTAGGCTTTGTAAATCATGGCAAAGTAATTGAGAATATAGGCACGAATTAATTAGCTTACCAAATTTAGAAACAATACCCTTTACATTTAAAATGATTTCAAGCTATTCCTTTTTTCTTATTTTTGTATCCGTTTAATTGCGAAACGTTCTTTGCTCACAGAACGATCCATGACCACAGGCTTATAGACATCTTAAAATATTGAAAATCATGGCGATGAGAGACGAGTTCGAATCCCTCCTTCTCCGCCACCAGTAAGGATTTCAGAAGTTTGTTAATTGATGTCCTTTTCATTTTTTTTAGGATTTGCACAAAACCCAGGGCAAATAGCTTTAGGGCAAATAACTTTACAATACTTGCCGCATTGATATTCAAATTGCTGAGGGTGTTATGTTAATAGGCTGGGCAGCAGCTTTAATGCTATGAATATTTTTATCTGTTTACGACTCATTGAACATTGCTTGACTTTTCTCATCTTTTTTGAGGCACGAAGTGCTTCTCCCCAAAGACAACTGGTAAGATCAATTCTTTTTAGTCCAAATCCTTTTCTCCAGATAAACCACCGGAACTATTC
>PLCH01000504.1 GCA_003135585.1 Chitinophagaceae bacterium | reverse complement strand
GCATTCTGAAAGCTCGTATAATATCCGGCGAAATAAACGCAGGGAGTGATGAAAAGAAATTAATTCTCTCTTTGAATAATGGTAATCGATTTGTAATAATAGACAAGTTGCCAAATGTTCAGACTTTTAGGGTTCCCTCGGTACCATCAGGGGCCATGCTCATTTCAGAATTCGGTGTTGTTATTAAGAATTTATCCAATAACCAAACATGGCTGATGGTGAATAACGACCCGGAAAGCAGAAAGAAATTTGAAGAAGTAAAGAAACTACTGGGTGGCGCCTGCCAAATCTCCTTGGTTTATGGTACTACGGTTGTCAAGCCACCAACCTCCTGAAGGAAATAAAAAGCAAATTAGGTTCCCTAATCGGTGAAACGATTAGGGAATTTGTTTTAAGTGATCAATCCGATAATTTTCACGGAAAATGGAAACGTCTTTAGAGATTAATGCAATTTGAAAGCTATATTTACACCAAGACAAAAAAATATTTAAACCGGGAACCTAAACGGATGTATCACTGAAGAACGAAGGGGTTTCCAATTCGGCTAAGCAGATGGGCTGTGATGGAACTGCTGCCACGCCTGGCTCTAAAATGAACGCTGAGCTTGTGAGGAAAATTATTATCTCATTTTGCATATTATATTCACTCAAATGATTTGAATAAGAAAATAAGCATTTTCACCGCTTCCTCAATTGTTGTAGCCAACATGATTGGTACAGGGGNNGTTTACAAGTGTTGGATTTCAGCTTTCGTCTGTGCAAAATACCTGGAGCATATTGAGCCTTTGGCTTGCAGGTGGCCTGATCGCTTTATTTGGCGCATTCGCATATGCTGAGCTGGGGACTCATTTTAGAGAGTCGGGTGGAGATTATATTTATTTGTCACGTGTTTTCCATCCCGTTTTAGGTTACTTGTCTGCATGGGCGGGACTGATTGTCGGTTTTTCTGCACCTGTTGCACTGGCCGCCATGGCTTTTACAAAATACCTAGCTCCTTTTGGTCTGCAAAACAATGTTTGGCTTGCAATTTCAGTAATCGTTCTGATAGGATTGCTGCACAGCTTTACGATCAGGCATAGCAGCAGGCTACAGAATATTTCAACCATTGTAAAGGTGGTTTTCATTGTCTCCCTAATTTTAATTGGTTTTCTTATAACCGGAAATGACAACAATGCAATTGATTTCTCCAGATCCTGGAAAACTGAAATATTTAAGCCCGGCTTTGCTGTTTCTATGGTATACGTTTCCTTTGCCTATACGGGCTGGAATGCTGCGGCTTATATAGTAGATGAAATTGACAATCCGGCGAAAAATCTTCCGAAAGCATTGATAGGAAGCACCCTTTTTGTCGCTTTGGTATATATCCTTTTTCAGTATGTTTTATTAAAAAATGCTACCGCCTCACAATTGCAGGGCAAAGAAGAGGTAACTTTTATTTCCTTTAAAAACCTGGTAGGTAATACCGGCGCCAAATGGGTGAGCATTTTTATAGCGCTGCAATTGATTGCAACAGTGAGTTCTTATCTATGGGTTGGGCCAAGGGTGACCTGGGCCATGGCCCGAGAAAATAAATTATGGCAGCCAATAAGGAAAAAAAATAAACACGGCATACCTGTGGCTGCCATCTGGCTACATGTTTTTATCAGTATTGCACTGGCGCTTTCCGGATCATTTGAGAAGATATTGTTGTATGCAGGTTTTGTTTTGCAATTAATGGCTTCTTTAACGGTAGCCACTAGTCTTTTTCTCAAAAGCTCTCAGCCGGGTACATTCAAAAGTCCGTTTAAACCCATATTGCAAATTATATTTCTGGTATTTAATACCTGGGTACTTATTTTTACGATCGTCGCAAGGCCAGAAGCAAGTCTGATGGGGATCGGCATTTTACTTCTCGGACTGGTGATTTATTTTTTTGACAAAAAACAATCCGAGCCACTCAATCAGTAAATCCGGATGAAATTGTAACCAAACAAAATGTCCTATACCATGCTCTTAACAAAAACGAGACCTAGGTTTGGTATTTACAAAATTATTTTTTTGGAAATAGAGGTGTCTGAAGATGTTCTATTGCAAGATTGTCCGGTTTTTGATGGGCTTGCTGCTGCAATTCCAAGTGGCACATAGTCTTAAAAGGGTAATCAATGGTGTTCTGATTGCGCCAACTCTTCCTTATTTTCCGAGTCTTTGATGGAAAGATGGTCTATATCACTTCCGGCCAAATCCTTTTTCATTTTATCGGAATTCTCCTCGCTCATATAATAGATCGGGTAGGCGGAGGAATCCTCATCCTCCTGGTTGTTGATCGCATCATGTTGTATTTTTCTTTTCATAGTCTGATAAGTTCGATAAAGAAATTCCCTTTCGCTGCCTCTCTGTAAAAACCGCGGATAATTTCCGGGACCTCCTGAATGCAAACAGAAAGATGATTGAATGCAAATATGAAGATAGAGGCTAACGACTCCATTAGCTTTATATAATTGTGCTTTATTATTACATAATTCACACATTACAAAAAAAAATTGAATATTGCCATTGTCGCCGGTCTTTTGTTTTTTGCATTTTTGGAGAGACGTTTAATTTAGAATAGGCCGGCGGTTTTCAAATTGTATCGCTCCACGTTTAAGCGTAAATAGAAAAAGGCGATATGTGTTTCAAAAGAAGTGAGTGGTTTTGTGATGGCGGACCTGACATAAAACGAAAAAACCCCCAAATCTAATCGGAGGCTTTTCAGAGAATTTGAATTTTTGTGTTTTCTTTGGACGGAAATTGGACTTAAACTGGTTTCATTGGACATTAATAGCTTTCATTGGTATTGGATAATTCAAAAGTACATGGAATGATTATACCNNTACCAACCACGCGCATAACCACCCAATTTTGCTTCGTATTTATACGATGAAAAATACGATAAGTGTTCCCTTCAATTCAACCACTCTACCGGTAATAAAGAAAAAAATGCTAAATAACCGGAGCAATTTCTTAAAAAGCATCGGATAGATTCCTCTATGGACATTCTGGAGACCTTCATCTGCAGAAGTTGCCTTTAGG
>PLCH01000522.1 GCA_003135585.1 Chitinophagaceae bacterium | reverse complement strand
TAGCCAAAACTTTTGCGTTCATTTTGTGCAGGCGGTTCCTGTTTGGTTGTACCACTTGCCAGTCCCGGCTATCAACTACATAGAATGGATCCTGCAATCCGGTAAAAACGGGTTCTTCTTTACCTAAGGATTGAAGATGGACGGGAAAAACCCCAAAGGCAGTCGATTTTCTTTTGGTGACCTTTGCCAATTTATAATATCTACATACCAATTGGAAAGAATGACAAATTAAAAAAATCTTTTTTTTGAATCTTTCTTCCACACTTCGGTTATGATCCTCTGTTTGCCGAAGCCATTCGAAATATCTCTTCTCCCAATCACTGTTTTCACTATCGATAGGGCTGCCCGGGCCGCCTGTTGAAATATAAACATCATAGGAAAGATCAGGAACTTCTTTTCTTTGCCGCACTTCAAATTCATCCAGAACAAGGCTAAGTCCATGGGATTCGGCATATTCGTGTATAATTTCACGCAAACAGCGCATGCCTTGGTTGGGATAGCCTTCATAGAGATCAAGGATAGCTACCTTTATTTTTTTATCTTGGTACATGCGCGCAAAATTAACGGTTTTTTGATTCCCATATAATATGCTTGGAAGAAGGCTGTTCAACGAGGCACCTCTGGCAACTGCAAATGGAATTTATTTTAAAATACTATATTGGAAACTGAAATAGGGATAATCGTATGAAAAAAGTGATCTTCGTTTTTATTTCCTTGACGCTCACCACGCACATAGTTGAGTCAAGAAATAGTAAAGATCATTATTGTCCAACACTTGAACTGCCGAATTTACGGAATAGCTTGATATTATTGGATCGGAGGCTTGTTCTTTGATTTTTCGATTTGAACTTGGCAGAAATAATTTGCCGATGAATTCAGGTCATACCGTATTTGCCCAATTAATGGGTTTCATTCCAAAATATGAGTTTGATAAATCTGTTGATAAATACAAGGGGAATTATAAAGCACGGGAGTTTAGTTGCTGGGAGCAGAATGTGGTCATGTGTTTTACACAACTAACTTACTGCGCAATCTTACGGGATATAGAAGCCTGTTTAAAAGCAGTATCTAGCAAGTTGTATCATTGAGATATTAAAAGTAAAGTAGCCAGGTCTACATTAGCCTATTGGAATGAAACAAAGGATTGGCGGATATTTGCTGAGTTTGCACAGGTGCTCATTTCAAAAGCAAGAAAGTTATATGAAAAAGAAAATGAGTTTGAATTGAATATTGATGGGATGGTTTATGCCTTTGACAGTACTACCATTCATTAGAAATAATTCCTTCTCAACCTATTAACAAAATCCAGAAATTACTCCCGTACAACTGGAAAGCTATATAATAATTTTTTCTCTCTTTAATTGATGGCTCACGGAAACTTTATTGATAAAATACCAATAAAGTTTAGCATAATACTTATCTTGGAAACGGGGGAACCCATTATTTTATGAAAAAAGTGATCAACGTTTTTGTTATATTAATGCTTNNTTCTCCTTTTTTTTTAAATATTGATAGTCTTCCTATTAAAAATGGGATAAAAATCCTTAATGACTATTCTAATATAAACTCAATCCTACAGCTATTAAATAACTTCAAAGGAAAACCTGTGCTCATTGACCTCTGGGCTACCTGGTGCACTCCTTGTATACAAGAGTTCAATTACAACGATTCCCTTGACCGGTATTTGGATAAAAATGGGATCGAAGTAATTTATATCTCATTTGATAAAGATGAAGAGGATGCAACGTGGAAAAATACAATTAATAAATATAGTCTCACTGGTAATCATGTTAGGGCAAATAAAGCTTTACAAGATGATCTCACTATCTTAATTTGGGGAGCAAAAGATGCGTATTCCATACCTCGATATTTGCTTTTCGACAAAAATAATCGATTGATAGATAATAATGTTCCTACCCCAAGCACAGGATTAGAGATATATCAAAAAATAGAGAAAAAATTAAGATCTAAATAATTTGGTTCCAAGCTATTTCACTGGGTCCTTACTTAGTAACACGATTTTTATCATTGTAGTAAGATATTAAAGATGAAATTATTTTTTTTTAGGGCAGCCATTCATTTTTGTGTGACGAAGATCTCAATGCTATTCTTCCAGCTTTAATAGTTTCCCGCCATCTTTTCCATCCATTTGCAATAATATATTTATCAAATTATTGCAAGTCTAGAAAGGCATATGATTGACCGTCGTCTGTATGAAAATGTGTCCTGCCGGGTAATAAATCAAAGTAAAGGAAATCGGGTACACCAGCAATTGGATAGCCACCTAGGATCTCGTCATCCCCCCCGGAGCATACCCTGTGGAATTTTGGGGAGACGGCTCCAGTATGCGTGAATCTCAATAATAAGGACCAGCTAGGGTCTCCGGAATCCCTAACTGCTTGTCCGGTACCACTGGTAATATTTATTTCGCCAATACCATCCTGTACCCAGGTTGAGGTGCAGCCGTCCGTTGTAGTAACACTTGGGGGTGTGCAGAAAGGATGAAAATTGTTAATATCTGAAACTGTTACTGAATCATTTGCGTCCACCGTTACCGTCATAGTTGCCGAATCCTCATAATTAAACGGAACAGCATCTTTTTCGACTACATATATTACCAAATCATATTTTTGTTTATCAACAATATTGACATTGGAAATTAGGGTCGTATTGTCAAATGTTTTACCATGATATTTGAATGTAGCACCAACCAATGCGCTAATCGCTACCGGGTTTTGTGAGGGAACCTTTGCCGGGGCTTTGAATGAACCAATAAGTGAACTTCCTGTTAACGTCCCGACGGTTGTGTTGCCATTCACAATGCCATTCGCTGACCAGACAACTTTATGATTATTCCCTAATCTAATTAAAGGGGCTACTTCATCATTATCCGGATCAAATTTCAACTTTCCATCATCGGTTGATACAGCATATACCTCCAGGTTCCAAATCAGATTAACCTTTACATTTCCAAATTCCGGGTTAATATATAAGACCTCAAATGGCGTCCAATCAGTGAAATGCCTAATGGGAGCAGAAATTATTTTGTTAACTGTATCATTGGTAAAATTGTTTACCCGGTACCAGATACCAGTGCTGTCCTGGAATGCAATACCCATCAAATCCCCCAGGGTGGCAGCAAGGTCTTCGGCCTTATAATGAAATTTTAAGGTAACCGGTTGCAGGAATTTTATTCCTTCCGGTAAAAAACGATATGCATTGGCTATGCCATTGGGCGCATTATTTGTAATGGCCTGGATGCTGATGTCGGTAGTATCGTTCAAAGCTCCTGCAGGAAAAATCAATTCAGCATTGCCATCTGCAGAGGCAATGGATCCGCCGGTCTTCCCGATTGTCTTACTGGTAATTGCACCAATCGGCGTGCCAACGGCTGTTGGGAGGGCTATATCCGGGATGGAAGAAGAAAGAGCATCAATATTTTTTTTGCAGCCTGACAAAATCAGAACTATCGTACCTGTTAATAACAGCGGGAGTATTTTTTTCATAACCATCATTTTTTTTGAACAGAAATTTATAAGTGTGAAAGTATATGAAGGATGCACATTGCACATCACCTGAAACAGTGATTCGCCCTGAATTTTATAAAATCACCTGAAAAGGTGATTTTTCAATGGATCTTTGATTTTGTAAAAGAGATTACCAACCTTTATGAAGAATTCAATTATGCATGACGTTTCCAGTTATATCAAGCAAATTCTTCTTTGGCCCCGTATGCTATTGTTACCCGCATTCAGTTTTTCTCAAAATAAAATCATCGACAGCCTGAACAACCTGGTTAATTCTTCACCAGGCGATTCCCTGTGGTTACTTGCTTTTATAGAACCTGATTCAAATTACTATGGCCGTGATACGGTGAAGGGTGATCTGTCTATACGAAGGGCCCTTTTTATCTTACATCAAGAGCCATGGAGTTATAATTTGCGTAATTATTATTTGAGAAAATCACAAATTCTATGGAACCGGGACAAATATGGGCTCTCCCAGCCCTTGTGTAATGCAGCCATTACTTAATTTAAGAAACAAGGTGGTTTACTTTCGAAAATAAAATTTTCATTTAGTAATATGAAAGGCAATTTAATTATTACGTCGGACAACATGGCTGTTTTTGAGCGGTCCTTGGATATGCTGGATACCTCCATAAAAGAACTGCGTCGGGTGGCAGATAATATGATGCCCGAGATGCTGACAAAATTCGATTTGGATGAAGCCTTGAAAGAGTATTGCAACACAATGAATGCTACAAAATTAATCACTGTTAAATACCAATCTCTTGGAATGGATTCCCGGCTGGATAAATCGACAGAGATAATCGTATTCAGGATTGTGCAGGAGTTGCTGAATAATATCATGAAACATGCTGCCGCAACAGAAGCCTTTGTACAATTGATAAAAGAAGATAACCGGTTAAATGTGGTGGTGGAAGATAACGGAAAAGGATTTGATGCGGTTTTGACGGAAACCAACAAAGGCGCAGGGTGGGTTAATATACGGTCCAGGTTAGATTATTTAAAAGGACAGTTGGATATTCATTCTGAAACGGGGAAAGGAACTTTGGTAAACATAGAATTCAATGTATAATTATGATCCCTGTATTTATTGTGGATGCTAAGGGTGAAAGTAAAGGGATGCATGTTCATTGTAAATCACCTGAAACAGCGAATTGTATTGAGTTGCAGAAAATCACCTGAAAAGGTGAATTTTTGAAAACTATTGGTACTGTGGAACCCTAAAGAGTAACTTTAGCGAAGATGACTTTCAAACTCCAGGTTAAAGTATGCATAGATCATTCTGGAATATTGTGGTAATAGTATTGATTGCCGTGTTATGCCCGGCCAAGATATTCTCACAAAACCATCGAATTGATAGTATGGAGAATGATCTGAAACATCCTAAAAATGATACTTTCAGGTTTAGTCTTTTGGCTAACCTTGCCATGGAATATTTCGAATATGATTCTGCCAAGTCTTACCGGTACCTTGAGCTAGGACATTCGCTGGCCCTAAAAGCAAAGTATAATTATGAATTAGGATCCTATTATCAAAACAAAGGAACATTGACGGAATTTAGATCTGACTATGAAAGAGCTAACCTGTTATACGATACCGCCATTCAGTTCTTTCAAAAAGCAGCCGATGCCAAAAAAACTCCCCTTGAAATAACACAGTCAATCCTTTCAATTGCTACCTGCAAAGGACAAAGGGGAGGTATATTGGCTCAAACTGGGAAAAGTAAAGAGGCAATTGCCAATTATATTGAAGCATTGGAAGCATGGAAGGCGTCTGAAGATCCTCAAAAATACAAGGCCGTTGGAACCTATCATGGCAGTATCGCCACGATTTATTATGAACTTAAAGAATACGGTAAAGCGTTGCAGTATGACAAAGCCTCCGTTCAATACCGCCTTTTAGATACTACTGACGAGGAAGGGCTTGGATGGTCTTATATATATGTGTGTGATGATTTTAATGTCCTCAAAATGCCGGACTCTGCGTTACTCTATCTGCAAAAAGCAAAACCTTTTATTTCAAAAGTGAACAAACCAAGGCTCAACGAGCAATACTTCAATAAAATCGCAAAAATTTACCAGGAAAAAAATGATTACCGCACAGCCATTGAGTATTATACCAAATCCATGAACGAGGCGATCAGGATTGGTAGTTCTTTCCAAGTTGCCACGACCAGCAATATGATCGGTTTTTGTT
>PLCH01000029.1 GCA_003135585.1 Chitinophagaceae bacterium | reverse complement strand
CGAAGGGAGGGGACACCCGTTTTCATTCCGTAAAAAAAGGGTTGGAATTTATCGTCGATCCGTCCATCGTTTTCGTTCATGACGCTGTGCGCTGTCTGGTAACAAAAACACTCATTCAACGTTGCTACGACAACACGCTTCTGAACGGCAATGCGGTCCCGGCCGTATCGTCTGTCGACAGCATGCGGCTGGAAAAAGATGGCAATAACTGGTCCATGGACCGGGCCCGGGTAAAGATCATCCAGACCCCGCAGACCTTTCGGAGTGAACTGATCAAAAAAGCATTTGAACAGGAATACAGGGAAAGTTTTACGGATGAGGCGAGTGTAGTGGAAAGACTCGATGTAAAAATTAATCTCGTGGAAGGCGAAGAATTAAATATAAAAATTACCCATCCGGCAGATTTTGCTGCAGCAGAAAAAATAATAGAGACAATGTTTAGGTAAGGCTACTTTTTGGTTATTTGATTTTCCACAAAACCATTTTTTTATCCATGGAGTCCAGGATCACAGGACTATAGTGAGACTGGAGGAATGATTGCCAATACAAAAAATTGGAATGATTTTTAAAGCTGACTGTATCCGAAAAATCGAGGATATAGGTGGTTTGATGTTTTTGAAGGTCCTGGGTAATGGATTCAAGCTTTTTATTATCCGGGTCCCATGTTTCATACCAGCGCCAAAATTGATGGTAAATCCATTTGGAAGGAGCCAGGATCCTGAATTTATTATAGAGGTATATATAATTTGAATTATTAAATACATACAACTGATAGTCATGAATTGCCTGCTTGCGCAGGTATAAAGATGCAGGCGACTTTTTTACCCTGTCACCCTGGCTTTTTGTTGAGTTACTGACCCNNATGACCCCCTGCAGAATGTTTAAAAACAGTCCTATCGAGATAAGTGTTCCATAAATCAATTGATGTGTATTATTTTGGGAGAAAAGCCTATCAGAAAAGCCAAAGACTGTAAAAAGCAGAATGGGCAGACTCGCTGCCAGCGGGAGAAGGTAATACCTGACTGAAAGCCCGAAGATCATTTTTCCGGAGAGGAATTCAGAACAGAAAGATAAAATTACCACGATCAATGAAACAAGAAGCAACCCTTTTTTTTTGTTCCCCGAAATAAGAGAGGCCAGGCCCAAAACCAATGAACAATAAAAAGCCAGGTCATATTTGGCAGTCTCCAACTCAGCTTTGATGACCGTAAGGTGTTGAATCAGTGGTTTTTTTTCCGTGTACCAGTTAAAATTAAAAAGAAAGGCATCTTCCCAAAAATAACTTAAGGAATGATTGAGTGAGAAATACAGGAGCAGGGGAGCGGCCAGCGTTAAGAAACCCAGGCATAAGCTGGCCAGGACCGGGAACGACCTATTTCTAAAATATCCAAAATCCGCGAAACCCAGGTAAATAAAAAAGGGAATAAGGAGCAATGCCTGGTCCTGCTGCATAAAAAAAATGCAGGAACTCAATAGACCCATCAGGAAATATCTGTATTTTGAATGACACATCAAAACGCAAAAAAAGACCAATAGCAATAGGGCGGTATATTCCCTTGTCATCCCGATACCGTAGGAAACGGAAAAATTTCTCAGGAGCAAATTGAAAATAAAGGGCAGCATCCAGGGGTAGGGTAGTTTATTTTTTTTACATAGATCCAAAAAAAGAAGGGAAGCAAACAAATCCAGGATACTATCAATAACCCATAGCCCCCAGGGTCCGGTCAACTGGCCCAGGTAATTAAGAAAGAATATCAAAGGTGGTTTGTGGTCAAAGAAATCCCTATAGGGTATTCCGCCTTTGGAAATTACAAGGCCGCTATATTTGAATATCTCCTTGTCGTCGAAATAGATTTCAAAAAAAGGACAATGAAAAAAACTAAGCNNCAGGCAGGAGCTGATCGTTATTAGTAAGAAGTAAGATTCTTTTTTCATAGTTTAATGCGAAATAGTATAGTCTGGAACAAAGCTAGGACGGAGCCTTTTATAATCTTAGGGCTAAGCATGCTCTTCTTCAGGATAGTTTGAGTATTGCGTTTTACATGGGTGGTAAATATCCTGGCTCTTTTGGCAATAAAAAAAGAGGTCAGTAAAAGGTTGGGTGCAAAACTCCCGGGTGGAATGATTGCCAGGGCTTCTTTAACCAAATCATTTCGCATAAGCCTGTAGGGTGAATTTACATCATTTAAATGATTGCCATACAAGATATAAACCACCCAGCCGGAGCAAAAGCTAATGGCATTTCTAAAGCCTGTCCCCCTTTGGGGTCCCCGCTCCGCCAGCAAAAAATCAAATTGGTCCCGCTTTTCCCATAACAAAGGGAAAGCGGATGTTTCAAATTGGTGATCAGCATCAATTTGAAATATCCATCTAGCTCCGGATGCCATCCTATATCCTTCAAAGATGGAAGGGCCGTGTCCCCTATTGGTCTGCGAAAGTATATGCAAAGCCGGAATCTTGGCAGATAAGGACGCGAGCAAAGCGGGACTGCTGTCTTTCGAGCCGTCGTCCACGATAAAAAACCTGTGCTCGATCTGAAGGGTGAGAAAAACCTTTTGCCAGTCGTTGAGCAGCCCAAGAATATTCTTTNNTTACAATTCCCAGTTCAAAACTCCCGCCCATTATAATGGTTGAATTTTAGGTGAAATTTCTGTCTCGTAAATCTCCAGCGCCCTTGCAATGGTTTGGTGCATATCATAATATTTGTAATCACCCAAACGTCCGCTTATAAAAACATTTTTTAACTGATTCGCCTCCTCCTTATAGAGATTGTATGTCTTANNAGGATAATATTGGATAAAAAGGGTCTACTCCATCATCCTTCAGGGAAAATTCTTTAAAAATAATTGTTTTTTCCGTCGAATAATTCCTTTCCGGATGTAAATGTTTTGGTTCATGAATCCTTGTGTAGGGGATTTCCAGTTCAGGAAAATTGATAACCGCACGACCCTGGTAATCGCCCTGACCGACGGTTTCCTTCTGAAATTGTAAAGTACGCCACTTGAGCTTACCGAATTTATATTCAAAGAAACGGTCGATGGGGCCGCTGTAAACCAGGCAGGCATCATTTCTCAATTGGTCTTTTATTGAAAAAAAATCTGTATTAAGCAGAACAGAGATTTTTTTGCTTGACAGCAAATTCTTAAAAAGATCCGTATAACCATTTAAAGGAATTCCCTGCCAGCGGTCCGCAAAATAATTCTCGTCAAAATCCTTTTTAAAAGGGAGCCTGTCAAAAATAGTGGCAAATAGTTGTTTAGGATCAACCTGCCATTGTTTAAGTGTATACCCTTTTATAAATGCCTCATACAGGTCCTGTCCCAGCAATGAAATTGCTTTTTCCTCAAAATTGGCAGGGTTATGTGCCAGGGGTTTTCTGACAGTTCCCATAAACTCATCAAGATCCGAAGGTTTTAGGTCCCTATTGTAAAAACTGTTGATGGTTGAGAGATTGATGGGGAA
>PLCH01000194.1 GCA_003135585.1 Chitinophagaceae bacterium | reverse complement strand
GATTTCAGGATCCAGCCCCATATACTTCGTAATCACAAAAACGTTCTGGACACTGGCATTTAAGCGAAGATTGGCTTTGCTATTACTAAACTTCCCGACATTATATCCAATATTGAAATTATCCATTCTTAAAAAAGAGGCATTTTGAATATAATAATCGCTTAGCACCTCCTGACCCGGGGGCCCTTTGAAAAGGGTTGTCAAATAATCGGTAGACGCATTATACAAAACTGAATTGCCAATTATTTGACTTAAATCTCCCGACTGGCTGTAAATATTGTTATAGACATAGTTTCCAAAACTGGCGCGCAATACAAAACCTGCATTCCATTTTTTGTACGATATGCCGGTACTAAAACCAAGAAAAACCTTAGGATCCGCGGGCTTTCCTTTATATAAATCATTTTGATTTATAATACCATCCCTGTTTTTGTCTGCAAATAATCCTTCCAACGGGTTGCCTGTCTTAATATCATAAACCTGTTTAAACAAATAAAAGGTATTCTTGCTTCCTCCGACTGCATTGATAAACGCAAATTGTCCTCCAATACCCCCTGCAATAGTGCCGCTGGGAAATCCAATATAATTTGGATCATCCGGTACTACCGTTAGATTGGTAATGGTGTTTTTATTATAGGTAATATTAAAACCAAGATCCCAGGTCAAATCCGCCCTTCGAACCGGCTGGGCATTCAAGCTGAATTCAACACCCTTATTCTCCATGCTTCCAACATTTTCAACAACGTAGGCTGCAAAATTAGTACCCGCCGGCGGTGGAACGCTATTCAAAAGATCAGTTGTTTTTTTGAGGTAGAAATCAACACTACCTGTAATCCGGTTATCAAGGAAACCGAAGTCCATAGCTATATTTGAGGTAGCAGTTTGCTCCCATTTTCTGTTGGCGTAAAATCCTCCGGGCCGGAATGCCTGGTAATAGGTATTTCCAAACTGGTAGGAAGCACTTGTAGAACTTAAAGAGTAATATGCAAGGAAATCATAGTTACCTATGCCATCCTGCTGACCCGTAACACCATAACCTAAACGAAGTTTAAGGTTCGAAACCGCAGTACTGTTCCTGAGGAATGCCTCGTCAGAAATTTTCCAGGCCAATGCCACTGATGGAAACAGACCCCATCTATTACTGGGCGAAAAACGGGATGATCCATCATATCGCAAAGTAGCTGTTAACAGGTAACGATCTTCAAATGAGTAATTAGCCCGGCCAAAATATGATATTAGAACATGTTCAGGCTTATCGTACGGAAACGCAGGATCTGAATTTGTCACTTTGGCTCCATTCGCGTAGAAGCTTGGAAAATTATAGACGGTTGTAAGATAATCATTGAAAGAATAACCAGCCATCAGGTCTATCCTGCTTTTAATGGATTGCAGGTCCTTTACATAATTCAGATAAAACTCAAGTAAGGTGTTTTGTTTGGTCTGCTTGTATTGATTTTTCTGGCCTCCTGTTCCTCCCGCCAGGTAGGCCACAGCTGCGCTATCCGGAACGAATACTGTTCCCGCCCCTTTGGATAAATCATATCCCAAATTAAGGTTAGCATGCAACTCAGGCAGGAAATGGAACTTGTAGTCCAGTTGCACATTACCAATGCTTCTTTGAGGACTGCTTTTATCGAATCTCTCCTTCAACAACCCTACTGGGTTTCTCCCGGCCAAATTAGCCAGGCCGGTCGTGGACGTGGGATCCAGCCATTCATAGTAACCTCCGAATCTGTTACTTTTCACATTGACCGGCTGGGTTGGGTCAAAACTAACAGCTGCACCAATCGCAGCCTGGTTTCCAAATCTTGCATTCTCCATACTTCCCTTCAAATTAATATCAACCTTCAGGTGATTATCAAAAAAAGTCGGGTTGAGTACCACAGCCAGGGAGGCCTTTTGCAGGTTATCCGTTTTCAAAACGCCGTTCTGATCCTGATATCCTACGGAAACCCTGTAAGGCAGGCCTTTAATGCCTCCTGTCATACTGATATTGTTATCCGTACCAAATGCCGCCTGGTATATCTGATCCTGCCAATCCGTATTTGCCGATCCGAGCATGGCTTTCTTGGCAGCAGTTCCATTTGCATTTACTATCGAACGGAATTGACCCGCACTTAAAACATCCACCTTTTTGGTAATGGTTGAGAGCGAGTTTACAGAACTAAAATTTAGTTTCAAGGAATCGCTTCTTCCCTTTTTTGTGGTAATGATGATAACCCCGTTTGCAGCTCTTGTTCCATAAATAGCAGCGGCTGAAGCGTCTTTCAGAACCGTGAAGGATTCGATATCGTTGGGATTGATAAAACTCAATGGATTACCCGCCCCCGGAATGCCATCGTTATCCAAGGGAACCCTATCTATTACAATCAAAGGATCATTGCTGGCATTTAACGAAGACCCGCCCCGAATGCGAATGGTACTTCCTGCACCGGGCTGACCGCTATTAGAAATAACGGAAACACCGGGAACTTTACCGGCGATCATTTGTTCGGGTGAGGTAATACTTCCTTTTTGAAAGTCCTTTTCGGTAACTGTGGCGATGGATCCAGTCAGGTCTTTTTTTCGCGCGGTACCGTAACCCACTACCACAACTTCATTCAAAGCAGCATTGGTGCTTTCCAATGAAATATTTATTTCATCACCGGAAACCGGCACTTCTTTTATACCAAAACCAATGGAGGAAAAGACCAATGTCTTTGTTTGATCGCTGATGGATAGCCGGTAGGTTCCATCTGACCCGGTAATCGTTCCCTTAACTGAACCTTTCGGGACAACAGAAACACCCTGCACAGGTGAGCCGTCTTTGGAATCAGTAACCTTGCCTGAGACAATCCTGGTTTGAGCGAAGGAAAAGAAAGAGGCGAAGCATAATAGCATAGGAATAGCTATTCTCACAAGCAATCGTTTTTTTCTCATAATAAGCAGTTGATATATTTAAAAAATTGTAAAGCCTGTATTAATATCAAACAGTGCAATCGTTTACATTAAAATTATTCAATTTTTTTTAATCCGGAAAAATATTTGATTTAAAATCCTAATCCCGTCCCAACCAAGTTCCTATTGAATGGAAATAAATATNNAATTTTACACAATATTTATAAAAAAAATTAACTACTCCAAATTTTGTCAATAAATTTTTTCCCCTTTTAAGGTTACAACCAAGAATATACTCTGTTCACCAGGCCTGGTATAATTTTCTTTTGGGGATTCGATCTTTGGAAACTTAGAAATCTTAGACCAGGGTCACTATAAAAAGACTCCCTTTTTTTCCTGAACGCTGCTTTAAAGTTTAATTTCTGATAATTTTTTTCTGCCGGACGCAGCCTTTTTCTAACCTTTTNNTGGCTGATGATTTCCGGTTGGACTCCTAAAAATTTTTTAGACAACCAATTTTTTTGCTTAGAATTGTAGACAAACGTTTGCATTTTTGATCCTCAGGGCCACTATATCAAATATCGCCAAAGAACTGAATGTTACACCTGCAACTGTTTCCCGTGCATTAAGCAATCATCCGAAGATCAGTGAAAAGACGAAAAAATCGGTATTGAGTGTAGCCAGCCGTCTGAATTACAAACCCAATAAAGTTGCATCTTCACTCCGTTCGGGCAAAACTTTCATGATCGGAGTAATCGTGCCCAGTGCAGAAATCAATTTTTTTGGATCGGTGGTCCACGGGATTGAAAGGGTTGCCAATACTTACGGGTACAATGTACTTATTTATCAATCCAACGAAACCTATGAACATGAAGTGAAGGGAATTGAGACATTTCTGGCGGCCCGGGTCGACGGGATCCTTGTTTCCATAGCTAAGGACACTTTCAATTGTTCACATTTTACAGATGTCAGGAACAGAAAAGTACCTCTTGTTTTTTTTGACCGGACAAACAATGATATTAACATCCCTTCCGTGGTAATTGATGATTACCTGGGTGCTTTTATTGCCACCGAGCATTTGATTGATCAGGGTTATAAAAATATTGCCCACGCCTCCGGCCCGCAGCATATAAAAGTTTTCTATGACCGCCTTAAAGGTTATAGGAGCGCCCTGCAGGCGAATAATATTAAGTTCAAACCGGAATATATTTACCAGGCCAATATTTCCATTGATTCGGGCAAAAAGGCTGCTGCCCATTTTCTTTCCTTGGCCCAACCACCCGATGCAGTATTTGCTGCTGAAGATTTTACAGCGCTGGGCATAATGAAGGAGGTAAAGGCGAATAAGATAAGAATACCTGAGGAATTTGGAATTATGGGGTTTGCAAATGAGTTGTTTGGGGAACATATCACACCGACTCTTTCAACGATTGATCAACAAACGGTATTGATGGGCGAGGAGTCCTTTAAGATGCTGTTGAACCTGATTGAACATAAAAGCGAGGAAACAGCCGTCCAGCAAAAAGTAGTGCTGTGTCCAATACCTCTTTTCCGGGAATCCTCCCTCAGGAAAAAACTATAAGATTGGAATATTTTGGTAACCTGATTGAAATGGTAAGGCTTCAAGGCTCCATGAATGGAACGGATCAAAGTTNNGATATTAGCTGGATGACAGAAATGGAGGCGAGCGGCTATTTGTTTTATGACAGCAACGGTCAGCAAAAGAATGGCATGGAGGTGATCAGGGAGGAAGGCCTGAATGCTATCAGACTCAGGGCCTGGGTCAATCCCGTAAGCGGATGGTGCAATACAAAGGATCTGGTTGTAAAAGCCTTGCGGGCAAAAGGCCTAGGATTTAAAATAATGATCGATTTTCATTACAGCGATTCATGGGCAGATCCGGGTAAACAAAACAAGCCTTTAGCCTGGGACAGCCTGAATTTTACAGATCTCCAGGCAGCCTTATACAACTATACACTGCATGTGATGGATACTCTTTCTGCCAGTGGAATCATGCCTCAATGGGTACAGATAGGCAATGAAACCAATGATGGAATGTTGTGGGAGGATGGACGGGCTTCCGCCCATATGCAGAATTTTGCCGCACTGGTGAATGCAGGATATCATGCTGTAAAAGCAATAAGTGATTCCACAAGAGTAATTGTACATATATCCAACGGATATGATAATAATTTATTCAGGTGGATATTTGATGGCCTTAAGGCAAACGGTGCGAACTGGGATATAATTGGAATGTCACTCTATCCCAGCCCGGGCAACTGGGCAACTCTGGACGAGCAGTGTCTGCTAAACATGAAAGACATGGTGGCGCGCTACGGCAAACAGGTCATGATCTGCGAAATCGGCATGGATGTAAATGCTGCTACGGCATGCAGATCTTTTATCGCAGATATCGTCAGCAAAACCAAATCTCTTCCGGGCGGAGCAGGTCTGGGTGTATTTTACTGGGAGCCCGAGTGTTATAATTGGCAGAATTATTCATTGGGGGCCTTTGATAATACNNAAGCCCACCGTGGCATTGCGGGGATTTTCAAATTGAAAAAAACCTTTATGCAAAAAAAATCCCGCTGGAATGGTTTGACCGGGCTTAAAAAAAATAAGAGGGTTTGGCTGTTCGTATTACTGGTTTCCCTGCTCGTATATGCGTTTGTACCTTCGGGTTCGTTCAAAGGAAAGAAGGAAAGAATACTGGGAGCTGATATTTCATTTCTGCCTCAGCTGGAAGATAAAGGCATAAAGTTCACAGACAAAGCCGGCCAGGAAGATGCCATACAAATTTTAAAAAACCATGGATTTAATTATATCAGGCTAAGAATTTTCAATGATCCGGGAGCGGATAGTGGCTATTCCCCAAAAAAAGCTTTCTGCGATCTGGTGCACACCAAAAAAATGGCCTTAAGGATTAAAGCTTCCGGAATGAAATTCCTCCTTGATTTCCATTACAGTGATACCTGGGCTGATCCCGGAAAACAATTTAAACCGGCCGCATGGAAGAACCTCGATTTTGACCATTTGCAGCAGGCCGTTCGAAGTTATACCCGGGATGTAATCAGTGCACTGAAATCACAGGGAACGACACCCGACATGGTGCAGATTGGGAATGAAATTAATCATGGCATGCTCTGGCCTGATGGGAGTAACGCCCATCCGGATACCCTGGCCGCCTTCCTGAAAGCCGGCATCGCAGGAGTAAAGGAAATTGATCCTTCAATCAGGATCATGTTGCATATAGCCTGTGGCGGCCAGAACGGGGAATCCCGTTCTTTTATTGACAATATGCTGGCGCGGCACCTTGAATTTGATGTGATTGGCGAATCCTATTATCCGCAATGGCATGGTAGTCTGCAGCAGCTGCAGGATAACCTGAATGATCTGTCTGCCCGGTATAAAAAGGATATTGTTGTAGTTGAATATTCCCGCTACAAAAAGGAAGTGAATGAAATCGTTTTTAATTTGCCTGGTGATAGGGGTATTGGCACATTTATCTGGGAGCCATTAAATACCTGGGAGTTTATTTTTGATAAAAAAGGACAGTCCAATGATTCCTTGATAAATATTTATAATGATTTAAGTAAGAGATACAAAATACCCAGAGCCTCATTTTAGAAGTCAATCCCAAACCATTTTTTCCTTTCCTTCCGGTGGTATTTGTCATAATTGAATTTATAGAGTTTACCAGGCCGGTGGGGTACATCTGATTCGTACTCCTGGGTATCCTCCAGAAGATCCATCGAAAAAAATTTTTTTCGGAAATTGCGCCTGTCCAGCTTTACGTCCAAAATTGCTTCGTAAAGATTCTGTAATTCGCGCAAGGAAAATTGTTTTGGCAGAAGACTGAATCCAAGGGGATGTTCCTGTATTCTTTTTTGAAGCCATTCGTAACAGGTATCCAGGATTTTTTGATGATCAAAGGCCATTTCCGACAGGGTCCTTACGCTATGCCAGTCTAATTCATTATCGTGGATCTTCAGTTTGTGATGCTGAATGTTTATCAGAGAACAATAGGCAATGGTTACCACCCTTGCTGCGGGATGGCGGCCGACTTCTCCAAAAGACTTTACCTGCTCAAGGTAAACATCATCCAGGCCGGTACGTTCTTTCAAAATTCTGTAAGCAGCATTTTCGAGGTCTTCATGATTGTTGACCAGGTCCCCCAGCAGGGACCATTTGCTTTCAAATTTTTTAAGATCTGACTTAATCAGTAAGACCTTCAATTCATTTTCATCAAACCCAAATATGACGCAGTCTACAGAAATACCTATGATACCATCACTTTCAAGCTGTGTTAGAATGGCTTTTATATCTTTTTTCTTCGTCACCATTGCTGTTGTCATCCCAATAATATTTGTTGTTTTCAGTTAGTATGGACTACGAATTTAATCTCTAAGGGTTACATTCACCGCAACCTTTTGAGAAATTATTTTTTATTGCAAATATCCAACTTCGGAACAGCTTGCTGCAACCGGGGATCAATCCGGTATCTACCGATGCTTGTTAAGCCCAGGCGGTAACTCCATCTACTGCCTAAATATTTTGGAACAAATTTTTTACGAATGTTTTATCTGACCGGTAACCTGGTTTCATCCATTCACTTAATTTTACCGGGTCAATTCCACATTATGTTTTCTCCTGATGAAACCCGAAACCTGCAGAAACTCACTGGGGTGCTGCTGGAAAAGGCCAACAAACAGTCTGTGAATAAGAAGGATGTATCCGATATTAGAAATGTCCTTCGTTTCCATGAATACAGGTATTATATTATGAACGATCCACTCATATCGGACTTTGAATATGATTCACTATACAAAGAATTGGAAAAAGTAGAAGCAGCGTTTCCCGCCCTTGTCACGGCCGATTCGCCGACCCAGCGAGTTGCCAAAGGTCTGACCAAAGATTTCCCGACCGTTCAGCACATGGTGCCCATGCTTTCTCTCGAAAATTCATACGATGCTGCTGACCTTTTGGATTGGGACCGCAAAGCCAGGGAGCTTACGGGTCTTGATAACATTGAATATTGTGTGGAACCTAAGTTCGATGGTGCCAGCATTTCCCTTATCTACGACAATGATTTACTGGTCAGAGGAGCTACAAGAGGGGATGGGGTGGCAGGGGACGATATTACAACGAACATCAAACAAATTCGGTCTGTGCCCCTTTCTGCCAAATTTTCTTCGTATGGCATCCAGCAAATTGAAATACGGGGGGAGGTATTGTTAAATAAGATCAATTTTAAGAAATACAATGAGCAATTGATTTCCCAAAACCTGCCACCACTCGCCAATCCCCGAAATGCTGCATCCGGATCATTAAGAATAAAAGATCCAAGTGAGGTAAGCCGCAGAAACCTGGAAGCTTTTCTTTACCACATTAGCTATTTTACAATGGAGGGCTCAACTCCCGCCTTTATGACCCACAGCGATTCATTGGACATGCTTTGGAACCTGGGCTTCAAAAGCCCGAAAAAAGAAAAAAAAGTATTGAACGGAATAAAGGAGGTTATCGAGTATTGCCATCAATTCGAAGAAAAACGCGATGGCCTTCCTTATGAAATTGATGGAATGGTCATCAAAGTCAATGATTTCTCNNAAAATGGGCATGACCACCCACCATCCCAGGTGGGCCATAGCATTTAAATTCAAAGCCAGGCAGGGGACTTCCAGATTGCGCAAAGTTGAATTTCAGGTCGGCCGGACAGGAAGCATAACCCCGGTTGCTAAAATTGATCCTGTACCTATCGGGGGGGTAACGGTGGGATCCATCTCCTTATTCAACGAAGAAGTGGTCCGGGAAAAAGACCTGAGGATTGGCGATATGGTCCTGGTTGAAAGGGCGGGGGATGTAATCCCTTATAGGGTAAAATCCTTGCCGGAACTCCGCAATGGAGCAGAACAAGAAATCGTTTTTCCCGCCAATTGTCCGGTATGCGGGGATAAACTAGTCAAACCTGAAGAAGAGTCCGTTTGGCGTTGTTCAAATATCAATTGTCCTGCACAGGTAGTTGAACGCATCATCCATTTTGCAAGCAAAGATGCAATGGACATACGAAGTTTTGGAGAGGCCAATGTTCAAAAATTATATGATTTAGGCTTGTTAAAAGACATACCAGGCATTTATCAATTGCCTTTTGATCAGATAAGGAAACTGGAAGGATTTGGAGAGAAGAGCATATCCAATCTTCAGGCAGCTGTCGAAACTTCCAAAAAACAACCCTTGCACCGGCTGATTTATGCCTTAGGGATCCGGTACGTGGGTGAAACTACTGCAAAAACCCTGGCTCATACGGTAGAAAGCTTGTATGATTTTAAAAACTATTCCCAGGAAGAATTGCAAAACCTGGAGGATGTGGGACCCAAGGTAGCGGGGAGTATTTTCCAATTCTTCCATAATGAAGACAATATCGCTATGCTGGAAAAACTGGAAAACCTGGGGGTTAATTCTAAAGGCAGCAAATCGCAGGCGGGAACAGGGGGCAACCTATATGGACAAACGTTTCTGTTTACAGGTTCCCTGACCATACTAAAGCGAAGCGAGGCCGAAGAGAGGGTGGAAAAGAACGGGGGAAAGATAATGGGCTCGGTTAGCAGCAAACTAAATTACCTGGTCGTAGGTGAGGATGCAGGCTCCAAACTGGAAAAAGCTAAGAAAATACCTTCCATTAAGATTTTGACTGAAAAGCAGTTTATGCAATTTATCAATGACTGAGAATATTTCCATTTTCCCCATGGTAATTCGAATTTCTTTTTTGTAACTTTAAGGAAATTGCAGGAGATGATCAAAAAAATTCCCAGCGAGTCATGGAAACTCTTAGCGTTTCCTGGCTGGAAACAGCTTCGCAAAAAATATGCCTTGTCTTCCCTGGGGCGCGTTGCCAGCTACTCAGAGGATATCATCGGCGATGGAAAGTTACTTAACGGGTCGTTGACCACGGGTTATAAAACCTTAAACCTTCACCGCCCGGGTAACAACGGCACCTTGTATATACACCGGGAGATTGCACGGCTGTATCTGAAAAAAGGTTCCAATAAACACAAGTATGTCATTCATCTCAATCATAATAAACTTGACAATTCCTCCAAGAATTTAAAATGGGCTACGCTGGAAGATATGATCAGCCACCAGCAAAAAAGTCCCGCAAAAGTAGCCTATAAAAAAGTACAGGCCAATCGGACAGTTGGCCTTAAACTGACGGCTTCTCAGGTAAGATCAATTAAAAAAACATTGTCGAGCAAGAACCGGCAGCTTACTATTAAAAAACTGGCCGACAAATACGGTGTCAGCGAAATGACTATGTACCGGATCAAAAGTGGTGAGAACTGGGGGAGAATCAAATAGCAGGTATTGAAAAATAAATAGAATGTAAAAAAGAGGAACCGGTTGTCATCCCGGTTCCTCTTTCATTTTTGAACATTCATTCCTAATAATCTTAATCATGTTACAAAGAGAAACGCTAAATTTCTTGAAGGATCTCAAAAAAAATAACAACAAGCCCTGGTTTGACAAACACCGGCCTGCCTATGAAAATGCAAAACTGGATTTTGGAAATTTTATTCAATCGATCATTGATAAACATTCCAAGAAAGATCCGACCATCAGATCGCTGAAGGCCAAAGAATGCGTGTTCCGCATTAACCGCGACATAAGATTTTCAAAAGATAAGACTCCTTATAAAAGCAATATGGGCGCTTCCATCGACAGGGGAGGCAAAAAGTCTATTTTTGCGGGATACTATTTTCACTGTGAACCGGGAAATAGTTTTGTAGGTGGTGGCCTTTGGACTCCCATGCCCCCGGAATTAAAAAAGACAAGACAGGAAATTGATTATTGTTTTGATGAATTCCATAAAATCATAAATTCTAAAAAATTCAGGTTATTGTACGGTGACTTATACAGGGGGGAAGATGCGAGCTTAAGTAAGGTTCCGCAGGGTTTTGAGAAAGATAATCCTGCAGCTGATTTTTTGAAACTGAAGAGTTTTATAGCCATGGCGCCATTGAAGGATGCTGAACTTACCTCAAAAGAAATTGTAAAAAAAACAGTCGAAGCCTTTGATGTCCTGCAGCCGTTGTTGCAATTTATCAACCGCGCTTTGGAGGGATAATCAAATACGGGGTGCCCCGCTTGGCAGGACCGGCTAACAGCATTCTCTATAAGAAACCATTTTTTAGTAAATATTCCGCGATCTGCACTGTATTTGTGGCGGCCCCCTTCCGCAGGTTATCACTTACCACCCAAAGGTTGAGCGTACAGGGTTGGGTTTCATCCCTTCTCAATCGGCCTACAAAGACTTCGTCTTTTTCATGGGCGTCCATGGGCATCGGATATTGTGCAGTTGCTGGGTCATCTACAACTACCACTCCCGGGGCATTGCGTAACAATTCCTTTACATCTTCCAGGGAAAATTCATTTTCAAACTCTACGTTTACTGCTTCACTATGCCCTCCAAGAACAGGCACCCGGACAGTTGTGGAAGTAACCCGGATGGAATCATCACACATGATCTTCCTGGTTTCATTTACCATTTTCATTTCTTCCTTCGTAT
>PLCH01000106.1 GCA_003135585.1 Chitinophagaceae bacterium | reverse complement strand
AGGCGGTAACCACCACAACTGTTGCCCCGGTTTGCTGGTGCTCCATGATTTTTTTTATGGCCAGAGGCCTGATCAGGGAGGGAAGCTTATCGCGGACAAACTGGTCGCAATTATTTTGGAAGTCGCTGAATTTTTCGCCACCGAAAAAGTACGTTAGAACTTTTTGTTTGCCGCTGCTCCTGGAAATTAATTTAAGCTTCATTGCCAGCATCCATGGAGAAAGCAAAGCAAACCCAAGCAAAAAAGATTTTTCGCCCTTGACCCACCTGATCAATTCCAGGAAGCTGTCTTTTGTGGTGATGGTGCCATCAAAATCAAAAAAAGCGATTGATTTTTGCTCGGTATCCATTAAATGAAACGAAAGGCGGTTTTCTTATTTATAATCTTCCCGGTCAGGGAGGACCGTCAAAAAAAAGGGCCCTGAGGCCCTTTTTTTATCGTCCGGATGTATCCCACTTAGTTTCTTATCAGTTCTTGTCTGTAGGTAATAGATTCGCCGGAGATTTCTACAATATATATTCCGGAACCTAAACTGCCCAATCCCGCGCCGATGTTGAAGGAATTGATGCCTAGGGTAACTTTTAGCTGCTGGCTGTTGACGATTCTTCCCGTCTGGTCTATTATCCTCACACGCAATTGGTCTGCCCTTGTAGCATTAATCGAGATGTTGAGGTTTTCATGGAAAGGGGACGGGTAGATTTTTATGCTGCCTGCAGTTATGTCGTTTCTGATGGTAATTACAGGGCTGTAGGTGAATTTGCCGTCAATATCAACCTGTTTAAGCCGGTAAAAGCTCACCCCCGAAAGCGGATTATCATCCGTGTAACTATAATCCTTGACTTGTGTGGTAGTAAGACTGCCTGCCTCTTTGCCGATATTGCTGAAGTGTGTGCCATCTCCGCTTCTCTGGATATAAAAAGCAACATTGTCAACTTCCCGGGAGGTTGACCAGTTCAGGTAAACTTTTCCTTCTCCCTCATGACCCGTAAAAGAAATAAGGGTGATGGGAAGTGCCGTAAAGTCAGCAGCAAAATCAGGTCCGAAGGCCGAGGTATTGTTCGTATTNNGGCATCAATGGCAAGAGCCGTAATATTATAGATTCCGCCGGATGTGATCCCAATGGCAGCAGCCTGGATGTCGAAGGTGAAATGCCGGTCTGTATTGATGGGGTCAGTTCCTGTTCCGGTGCTCAGGCCTTCGTCCGGATTATTCGGGTAAGACCCGGCAGCATCACCTATGTCAGTGATTCCGTTAAGGGTGCCACCCTGTAAGGCCTGGAATAACAATGATTTTCCCTGTCCGAAATTTCTGAGCAGGGGTAGACCGGGTCCAGGGGAAGCTGCTCGGTCTGCTATATAGAACTCGATGATGGCCCCGGGTCTGGCAAATCCGCTAATAGTGACATGGTTGGTGACATTTGAAGCCGTTGCAGCATTTATTACTNNTATCCTGTTACCCACTGCGAGGCTGGGGTTGGTAACAGAGTCGCGGTCTTCAATAGAAATGCCGCTAAAACTATTGTTGGCGATAAGATTTCCCTTGTATTGTTCATTGGTTCCGGACCCATCACTGCCGATAACATTATTATTCGAGGTGAAGGGACTGGTAAAACTAATGATCGTGATACCATCGCCGCTATTGCCGGCTGCTGTCACCCCATCCAACTTTGTGCCAATGAAATTGCCGGCAACAATGTTGTTATCTGCATTTTGGTTGTTAAGGGGGAATATTAAATTGCCGGATTTGATCTGGATCCCCCCGCTTAAATTATTTGAAATATAATTGGGCTTAAATGCTTCAGAAACCCCATCGGCGTTGGTCCCGATCCGGTTACCTGAGGCATTGTCAATATTTATACCAAAGCCGGTATTGAAATTATCGTTGCTGCTTGCATCCATCCCTATGACGTTACCGGCTATGATATTGGAATTGGATTTGGAAATAACCCAGATCCCTGACCGGGTATTATCTGAAATGATGTTCCTTTCCAGGGCATCACTTACACCATCTCCATCCGTTCCTATCACGTTTGAGGAGGATCTGTCAGAGAGCAGGAGGCCTGTACCGTTATTGAAAATATTGGTCGTTCCATCACTGCCCAGTCCGAATATATTACCTGAAAATTTTGAATTGCTGGTATTAAAAACAACGACTCCCCCATCCGTAGGTCCCGGTGAATTGGAACTGGGAAAAGGTCCGTTTCTAACAATCAGGTTTCCCTCATTGGCGTCATTGGTACCATTCCCGTCGGTTCCTATGGTGATTCCGGTGTTAGCACTGACTGAATTAAAAACTCCTACCTGAATACCCATATTGGCGTTGGGAAGAGTGGTAGCCAGCCCTGTGGCATTAGTTCCTATAAAATTACCCCAGATAAAAACGGTATTATTTCCTGGCTGAACATTGATGCCGGTTCCGGAAATTGTCCCGGTATTGCCAACATTGTATATAGCGAGGCCGTCGATCGTTACATTCGAAGCGTTAATATCCAGTCCTTTGGATGCTGTCAGGTTCCCGTTGATCTCAAGGGTGATCGTTCGCGAACCGATCGCTCCCTGAAATGAACCTGTCTGAGAATATCCGTCGATCACAACTGACTTGGTTATCGTCGGAAGATCAGACAAAAGTGTAATCGTATAGGGAGCAGCCCCTGTAATATTAAAATTGATTAAATTGAACGTACCGGCATTCACCTGTGTGATGGCGTCCCTGAGCGAACCTGCGCCGGCATCTAGGGTGCTTGTTACCGTGATTGGTTGTCCCTGACTTACAAAGCATAGAGAGATAAGCGAGATCGAAAAAAGAAATCGTCTTACACTAGAGTAACATTGTTTCATTGGTAGTACTTTATTAAAAATAATTATCGATATAAAACAAAATAGGTTTATTTGTTAGCCTACGCTAACAACCTTTGTAAGGAAAGAGGATGACAGGACATTGAAGAAGGGTACAAGGAGAATTATCAGTAGGATAAAAGAATTCACATGCTGGAACAGAATGTAAATATACCATACAAAGTAACCAAAAAAACAGCCTTATGCAAACAATTCAAAAAATAATTTAAAAGTCATAAATAGGATCGTCTGGGTTGGTTGTCGTTATAATTTTAGTTTTTTAAAAACAGGTTCAGGAACGAATTTTATAATGAGCATAATCCAGCGCCAGATGGCTTTCACATAAACGGTGTTTTTCTTCTTCAGACTGGCTGAATAGACGGCCCTGCCTACTTCTTCGGGACTAGCGGTCAACAGGGAGGGTAAGTCAAGATTTTCAGTCATTTTGGTATAAACAAACCCTGGTTTGACAGTGATTACATGGACCCCAAACGGATAAAGCCAGTTTCTTAAGCCTGAAAGATAGGTACTGAAGCCTGCTTTAGCACTCCCGTAGATGAAATTACTTTGCCTTCCCCTTTCCCCCGCCACCGAACTTATCCCCACAATCGTGCCTTTTTTTTGGGAAGCATATTTCCGGGAAACAATATTCAAAATGGATACCGCGCCGGTATAATTTGCTGAAATGATCTTTTCGGTTTCTTCCCATGAATCCTCCATTTCTTTTCCCTGGCTCATATACCCAATACAATAGACGGTAATTTCAGGAGAGGGGTTGAGTTGGGTAAAAAAAAATTCATGGGAAGCAGTCCGGTCTGCATCAAACTGATGAAGGCTGCATCGGATATTAAACCTTATGGAAAGATCCGACTGGGTGGAGCTGATCGCAGCCGGGTCCCTGGTCCCGAGTTGGATATCATAACCTTCCTGTGCGAATTTCCTGGCAATCGCTAATCCGATATCCGAAGAGGCTCCAAGTATGAGGGCAGTTGGCATTTTTTACGGTTACTTCGTGATCAATAATCTGTCAGATAAGAGGGACCTGAATCTAAACCCCGGGTTGTATTGTTTGACTATTTCCTGAAACCGGTCCGCATGGGGATAGGTCTTCCAAAAGACGTCAGCTTTCATTCTTGCATCTTTGGTCAGATAGATCCTTCCTTCGTATTGGAGGACCAGTTGGTCCAGTTCGTCCAAAAACTCAAATACCCCCTTGCGGACCGGAAAATCAAGCGCCAGGGTATAGCCCTCTATCGGGAAGGATATCAGACTTTGATGGTTGCCGAATTTTTTTAGTACGGCAAGGAAGGACCCCATACCTTTCTCGCTGATCCTGTTGAGTATTTCAATCAACCCGTCCTTGCGGTGGAGAGGAACGACAAACTGGTATTGAACAAGCCCCTTTTTACCATACCCCCTGTTCCAGTGCAGGATCGTGTCAAGCGGATAAAAAAAAGGTTCATAATGAACGATATTGTTGATCTCTTTTTTCAAATTTTTGGCATAATAAACAAAATTGAATGCCCGGATCGTGAATTTGTTCAAGACAAAAGAAGGCAGGTTAAACGGGAAGACAACGGGCTTTTTGCCGGGGATCAGTAAAGGTTCTTTTTGCTGCCCGGCATCCAGCTCCTCCACCCGGGCATGCTCTCCCAATATCAGAATGCTTCTTCCGAAGTTCTTTCCTTTCTTCATGCAATCAATCCAAGCAACAGAATAGGTGTAATCATGGTATTTGTCAAATAACTCAAGGATTTCCGCCAGGTTTTCAGCTTTGATCTGTTTTTGGGTGATATAAGATGTTTCAATTTTTTTTAGCCTGAACTTCAGGCGGGTAATCATACCAGTTAAACCCATTCCTCCGCAGGTCGCTTCAAAAAGATCGGGATTAGGGACGGGTGAACATCTTACCTGCTGACCCGATTCCAGCAAAACCTCCATATCCACGATGTGCTTGGAAAATCCGCCTTCGGCATGATGATTTTTTCCATGAATATTGGAAGCCGCGGCACCTCCAAGCGTTATAAATTTGGTGCCGGGTGATACAGGTAAAAACCAGCCCTGGGGCACGATGACTTTTAATATTTGGTCCAGCGTTATACCAGACTCGCATTCCATGATACCTTCTTCTTTGTCGAAGGCCAGGATTTTGTCGAAATGCAGCGTCAGAATGGTCGTGGGTGCAAGCGAGGCATCTCCGTAGGATCGACCATTACCCCTTGGGATAAACGAGTCCTCATTGCTTACAATGGATCGTAATTTTGATTCATCCCTGAACGATAATAGATTGCTTTCAATTTCAGGATAATTCCCCCAATTGGTGATTCTTTTCTTCATCACTTAAAGATTGTTATGTTTTTGAGGTAGAGAATAGCGTAAAAACTTCCTATCCATAAGATAATGACCAGTTGAATAAACCTGTCCTTATAGAGTATCTTGGTGGGGGAGCCCGACTTACCCTGAACATAAACGATCTGCAGGTACCTCATGACTCCCGCCATCACAAAAATGCATGTATAATACAGCCTGTAGGTACCCATTCTGCTGATAACTTCCGGGGACATGGTATACATAAAGTAGGCTACAATGATAACCGCACATACCAGCGAAGTAATATTGCTAAGATACTCAAGGTTATAGCCCTTCACAGATTTTCTCATGTCCATTCCGGATGATATTTTCAACAGGATATCATCCCTTCTTTTTGCAGTGGCCATAAATAAAGCCAAAAGGAAAACCATAATATTGAGCCATTCTGAAACTGCAACCAGGGAGATAACGCTTCCGGCTTTTATTCTCAAAACAAATCCGACAGCCAAGATGAAAATATCAAATATGGGAATGGTTTTTAAACCCATGGAATAAGCCAGGTTAAGAAAAAAATAGATGGCGAGAACGAAACTGAATTTCAAACGGGTGCCCGTAAAATAAGTCAGGCCAAAGCCTGCAAGAAGTAAAAGNNGTAAAAAGACCGCGAGAAAGATGGCCGCTGATTTTTTCACGGTTCCTGCCGCCAGCGGACGCATGGATTTTTCGGGATGTTTACGATCATCCTCAATATCACTATAATCAGGGATAATATAGATACAACTGGCGACAAAACTGAAAGCGAAAAAGCCCACTATGAGAGAAGATAATTTGGTCAAATTGAAAAGCTGCCCGGAAAAAAAAAGCGGTATAAACAGGAATAGATTCTTGACCCAATCCTTAATCCTTAATAACTGAAAATAAGCCATTTTTTGGTTGACAAGGTACATACAATTTTATTTTAAGTAGGGGGCAGATTCTATTTTAGTTTTTTTTCCCGGGATTTATCAATTGATCGACATCATCTATGATACCTGACCGGGTATTAGCGAATGAAAGGTTTTCAATTCTTCCCGCTTTCATGGAATTATTATAATTGGCAACGACCATGGCGCTTCCAAAACTTCCGTCCACGCGGATATTTTTGAAATCCAGCTGCAGGGGGGGAAGACCGTATCCCAGGTCTTTGTAATCGCTTATATAGATGGCATTCTCACCTGGTGACATTCCGACTTTGGATAGTTTTATCTTATTAAATCTCATTAGGCCCCTCCCAAAAATGAGGAGACCGGCACCCGAGCCGTTTGAAACGGTAACATTAAAAATGCTGTCCCGCACCGTCACCATACCTCCTAAAAGCAATCCTGCCTGTTGCCCGTGCTGCTTTTTTAGCCCATAATTACTGATGACGACATCATGCAACTTAACATCCTGGCAATTGCTTAGCTGGAGCCCATCCCAGCCGCAGGAGTCAATCCGTATATTGTAAATCTGCACGTTTACAAGGGGAGAAGCCAATGGCTTGATCACATCAAATGTGTAACCTATATAAAATCCTTCTGTGCCAGTATTGGTCACCGTTATGTCGTGCAAGGAGACATTTCTGATGCTAAAGCCCGGCCAATATCCCGCTGCAAATGAAGAGTCGGGATTCTGTTTGGCGCAAAGGCCTATGGCATCCGTATTTCTGATATAACAATTTGCCACCTCAAAATCACTTGTCTGGGCCCCTATTACCATTCCAAAATTCGTTGCATTTTGACCGTCAATATGAAAGCCTGTAATCTTAAAAAATTTTGCATCTCCTATATTGCCGCTATAGGAAGGATACCCTCCGAGCCACCCACTGTCTATGGGTACTAAAACAATCGGTTTGCCTTTTTCGCCTGAGAAATTTCGTAATAAAAAAGACCTGATTCCTGTGGGAATAACCAGGGTATC
>PLCH01000592.1 GCA_003135585.1 Chitinophagaceae bacterium | reverse complement strand
ACAGATTTGGTTTCCATTTATTTCACTTAATTGCTGAATCATCCCCACTACAGAATAAAAGTGGGCATCTCCATCAAGTAAATAAACTACCGGGTAATGCCGGGCCCCATAAATCATATTATCGCCGGTATCGGGTGTGTGGACCCAGATTTTTCTTTTCTCCCTTAATATATTTGAGTAGACGCTATCAACATTACCAATAACCNNATCTGACTCGTTCCCAGGAAAAGGGGAAATAAGTTCCTAACAATTGGGAGAAAAGTGATCTGGATGGAAAAATAAATTAACCTTTTTAGGGATATCTTCCAATCAAATGATCATTGACAATTATCTTTTTCATTTCAGCAGGGTCGATAGCACCCTGTTGGGCAAAGATCATTTTTCCACCAGGTTCTACCAGGACAGTATAGGGTAAAGCACCCTGCCATGCCGGATCTATTGCCTCTATCAGTTTATATTTATCGTCGACACTAAAAAGATAGTTTTTATTGGATGCCTGATGGTNNCGTCAGCGCTGATACTGATGAATTCAAAATCCCTGTCCCTGTACATCCGGTTCATAGTTATAAATTCCGGAAATTCATTGGTACAGGGACCACACCAGGTTGCCCATACATTTATCAACCGCAGTTTATCCGAGGTATTTCTCAAAAGGTTTTTTATACCAGCTTCGTCAATCGATTCAACACTTACAGGCTCTTTAGCCCATTTATCGAAAGCCTTTTGGACCAGTTCTCTTTTCTCGGCCCACTTTACAGAACAACCAAAAACCTTGGTCGTTTGAAGGGGAACTTCTTTATTACTTAAAAGAGCATCAATGGCGTTGCGAGCATCGGCGTTATGGGGTATTTTATCATGTTTTTCCGTATCATCAAAACGCCCGGTGTAGCGCAGTTTTCTTTCTTTGTCAAATATAAATACATGGGGTGTGGCAACAGGGCCATAGGCCTTGGACGCGATTTCCGTTTCGCCATCATATAAATAAGGGAAATTGAAATTTTTGTCCTTCGCCCGTATTTTCATCTCATCGAAAGAATCTCCTAAATCTGAAAAATCAATTTCATCGAGACGAAGAGATTTTGGATCGTTGGGCATTATGGCCACAACAGCTACATTTTTGGCCGCGTAGTTCGAAGTTAATTTAATAATACGGTCTTCATAGGATAGCGCTGTTGGACAATGGTTGCATGTGAAAATAACTACCAGGATGTTCGCATTCCTGAAAGAGGAAAGTGTATAATTTTTACCATCGACACCTGGAAGATTGAACTCGGGAGCCGGAGAGCCTATCGCTAAGGTCGGATGATCGATAGGCGGTGCGGCCGAACTCCGNNCGGTCAGGAGCAAGCCAACAAAAAACCGGTTTGTCATAAGAAAAAATTTTAAAATTCTAATTTGATTCAACTAGCTTTTTTATTTCAATTAGTATAGGGTTCCAGCCCTCCCCGTCATTAAATATCTCCTTATATCGTCTCTCGCCCTCAGCAACCTTTGCATAATCGCCCTGGGTCACTGTCAAAATGGTGCGCCCATTCTCTACAGATAAATCATAGGTTACCGTAAGGTAGTTTTCCGGAATATCTTCAATTGTTGAATTCGGATCGATGGTGGTATAGGCTAAAAACTTTTCATGTTCAAGGCCAACTATTTTCCCTTTGACAGCAACCATTTCCTTTCCTTCATAATCAAGTTTCCATAATAAGGAACTTCCAATTTTCCAGGCAGAAACCGTTTCGCATCCAAACATGTATTTTTTTGTTTGTGCAGGGTTTGTCAAAGCATCCCAAACTTTTGAAGCCGGTGCACTGATTGAGATTCTGTTTTTGACTATTAGTTGCTTTTCCATTGTCTGTTGTGAATGGGTATAACTCATCTATGATCTACGCTGTTGGAGAAGAACCCATCTTTGGAATCAATTTTGAATTAATGAATTTTCTGTCCCGGTTCCCTTTGGGTCTGTTTTACTTTAATGNNCCATTTAGATTAAAATTTATACAATTTTGATTCAAGTTCGAAAGAAATCAGGAAAGACATTTTGAGATCATCCTATAGTGGAAGAGTATTAATGTGAATAGGCATCGGTAAAATAAATCGGCCTATTGTTAAGAGTCGAATCAAAACCATGAAATTGGATAAGTTGCAAAGTATCCTCGGTAATCGTATGAATAGTCAAAGGCGTCAGGAGGGTATCAAAAATCAATCCAAAGGAAAGCAAAGAATCATGATTAATATCCCATTGGCCGGTCAATAATTTGGGGGCCGCTTGACCACAAACCAGCTTTTGCTGATAAATATGTGAGGATAGAAACATAAGTGATTCCTGAAGTGTGCAGGGTTGTGATGAAATCCGGTAATAATGGGCAAGATTATTACTATCTATAAACAGGGAGTCCGTGTACTGCAAAATCCATGGTTTGGCTGTCAAAAGCTTTTCAGTAATGGATAGGTCAGAGGTTTTGCTGCAACCGAATAAATAAAACAAAATAAGAAAAGCGGCAAGAGAGAATAAAAGTTTCATATTGAAATAATGGACTAATTGGGTAGCTGGTAAAATACTCTTTGAGTTTACGTTTTTCCAAAAAAGGATATTTACCAACGTTTATAATCTGGGGCGAGAAAAAAAATAGTGCGAAATTGAAAGAATTGATCCTGTTGACGACGGATTGAATAAATTTATTTTGTCAGGGTTTTCTCAAGGGAAGCCATTAAGGATAATGTGTTATGATCCAATCCCTCAAATAGTCTTAGGTCCTCACTTGACCAAGGCTTACCTTTCCTGTAATCGTNNGGAATAGTCGTTAGTAATGCCTTTTTCAATTGGCTTTTCGTAAAAATCATATGCACGAAAAATGCAATTACCATCCGTGACTGTTATGTCAATTACAGGCTTTAGCCAGTAATAATTGCCGGATTCGCTGGTAATGACTTTAAAAGCTCCTGTTGCAATCAGTCTGCCTGCATCTTTATCAGAGGTTTTTATAGAATTTTCCGAATCACGAAACGTTGTTGTAAACCATAGTAAAGCCCTGGAATAGAGCTCATCCTTCTTTAGATTATTACCAGGGTTATAGATTTTTTCATAATATACAATCCCATTTTTCATGGGAATGGGAATCTTAGAAGTATCGCTTTGGGCATTTGAAAGCAGAGAAATCAAAAGAAAATAGGAAAAGAGTAAATTTTTCATCTAACACAAATTGTACTTTGACCATCTGGATTGATCCATGCTAATTTAAATACAATTTTACAAACCAGGACAATCCAATAGAAAACATTTTCCATGGATCTCTATGGATAAGGGGCGCGTTTGTTCAGTCCAGCAGCTGTTTCTCAAATGTACAAGGCAAAAAAAACGAAAATGTTGCGGCATTCCGATAAGAACGCCGCAACTTATTTGAATAATAATTTGTCAGATTAAAGCCACCGTTTTTACTGCGAAAAAATGGTAGCCTTCTCAGTATTGGACTGATT
>PLCH01000178.1 GCA_003135585.1 Chitinophagaceae bacterium | reverse complement strand
GTAATTTCCCATTCGCTTATTCAACAGCAGGAGGTGATACAGCCTGCGCATTTGCAGCCGGATGCCCTGTGATCGTTAAAGCCCATCCAGCCCATGCCCAAACTTCAGAGTTGGTGGCAAATGCGATTTTCAGCGCTGTGAAAAAATGCGGTTTGCCGGAAGGTATTTTTGCTCACGTTCACGGAGCCGGTTTTGAAGTAGGAAGGGCCCTCGTCATGCATGCCAATACAAAAGCAGTTGGCTTTACCGGTTCTTTTGGAGGTGGCAAGGCTTTATTTGATTGGGCAAGTCAAAGAAAAGACCCAATTCCGGTTTTTGCAGAAATGGGTAGTATCAATCCGGTCTTTTTATTACCCCAAAAATTGAAGGAATCGGCAGCTGCCACTGCAAAGCTTTATGCAGGCTCCATCACACTCAGTGTGGGGCAATTCTGCACCAATCCTGGCGTGGTGATAGGCCTTAAGGGGAAAGATTTAAATGATTTTATTGATACGCTCGGCTTTGAAATAAAACAGGTGGCTCCTGCTAAAATGCTTCATCCAGGGATTGCAAAAAGTTTCAATGAAAAAAGGGCTACAGCCTTATCCCAGGAGGATGTCGCTGTGGTTGCCATGTCATTGGTTGAAGCAAAAGAAAACCAGGGAACCCCGACGGTTGCCAGTGCTTCTGCAAATGCTTTTCTGAACAACCCGATTTTGCAGCAGGAAGTATTTGGTCCCTATTCCCTGGTGGTTCAATGCACGGATATAAAAGAAATGATAGCCGTTGCCAGGTCCCTGGAAGGTCAGCTAACCTCGACCTTGATCGCGAGTGAAGATGATCTCCGAAATAATGAAGAACTAGTGGAGGCTGTGAAAAATATTTGCGGACGTTTTATTTTAAACGGGGTGCCAACGGGAGTGGAAGTGTGTTTAAGCATGCAGCATGGAGGCCCTTTTCCAGCTACAACAGACAGTAGGTTCACTTCCGTGGGCGCCGACGGCATCAAGCGTTTTGCCAGACCGATTGCCTTTCAGAATTGGACAGAGGACTTACTACCTAATGAATTGAAAAATGAAAACCCACTTGGTATATGGCGCACAGTGAATGATGAACTGACAAAGGGATGATTCTAACCGAACCCATATCCATTAAGAACTCTTTTCGCCAGCCCTTTGTTATGCCTGGCGGGGCTTCCTTTTTCTGTATTGACGCCCATACCTGTGGAAATCCTGTCAGACTCGTGGCAGGGGGAGGCCCCCTGCTTGAATNNCTTGAAGGAAATAACATGAGTGAAAAGCGTCAGTATTTTTTAAAAGAATATGATTGGATCCGCAAGGGGCTGATGTTCGAACCCAGAGGTCATGATATAATGAGCGGGAGCATATTATATCCTCCTCATGATCCGCAAAATGATGTGTCCGTTTTGTTTATTGAAACAAGCGGGTGTCTTCCAATGTGCGGTCATGGTACCATCGGCACCATTACGATAGCTATCGAAGAAGGATTGATTCATCCTAAATCCCCCGGCACGGTACGCATGGAAACACCTGCGGGTTTGGTATTGGCCGAATACAAACGGAATGTCCACACCCTTAAGGTCGAAAGCGTAAAGTTTTTGAATGTTGCTTCCTATCTTTCAGCTGAAAATGTCGAAGTGCTTTGTCCTGGACTGGGGGTGCTGTGGGTAGATGTTTCCTACGGAGGGAATTTTTATGCAATCGTGGATACCCAGGAAAATTTTGCGGGATTTGAAAAATATCCAGCCGGTCAGCTTATAGAGTGGGGCAGGGTGATGAGAAAAAGGATTAATGAACAGTATTCGTTTATTCATCCAGACAATCCAACTATACAAGGCTGTTCGCATATATTATGGACGGGCGCCGTTCTGGATAAGGCGTCCAGTGCAAGAAACGCAGTATTTTATGGGGATAAGGCTATAGACCGGTCACCCTGCGGAACGGGTACTTCTGCGAGGATGGCCCAGTGGTTTGCAAAAGGTAAACTGAAAGAGGGTGAACCTTTTGTCCATGAAAGTATCCTGGGTTCAAAATTTACAGGCAGGATTGAAAAGCTTACTTCGGTTGGAAGTCACCCGGCAATTATTCCTAGTATTGAAGGATGGGCGAAAATATACGGGTACAATACTATTATTATTGATCCGGTGGATGATCCCTATGCGTATGGTTTTCAGGTAGGATGACCCCACTCATTATTAATCCTCCTTCAAATAATACATTTCTTATTATTTTCGCAATAACCTTTCGTAAATATAAATCATGAAAATATTTTCCGGAATTTTGTTCAGCTCTGCATTCTTATTGGGCTCACCCAGTGTACATTCTCAAAGCCCGGCACTTTCCTTTGAGCCGGTAAGTTTTGCTGATGTACAGATTAATGATGCTTTTTGGAAGCCAAGAATTGATAGGGTTGCCTCAGTCACCCTAAGGGCCTGTATAGATTACACTGAGACCAAGACTCCCCGCATCCGGAATTTCGAAATTGCTGCAGGAAAACGCAAAGGGAAATTTGAAGGCATTTTTTATGACGACTCCGATGTCTATAAGGCATTGGNNGAATGGATTGAAAAAATTGCTGCTGCACAATTGCCCGACGGGTACCTCAATACTTATTTTACGCTTACGGGCCTGGAAAAGCGCTGGACCGACATGAGCATGCATGAGGATTACAACGGGGGACACCTGATTGAAGCCGCCGTAGCTTATTATGATGCAACCGGCAAAAGAAAATTGTTGGAGGTGGCCACCCGTTTTGCCAATCATTTTGATTCATTGTTTGGACCCCATAAAAGGCATTGGGTGACAGGCCACGAAGAACTGGAGCTTGCCCTGGTAAAATTGTACAAAACAACGAAGGACAAGAAATACCTTGATCTTGCTTCCTGGCTACTCGAGGAAAGAGGCCACGGCTTTGCTCATGGATACACCTGGACGGATTGGAAAGACACGGCTTATGCACAGGATAAAACGCCGGTTCGGGACACAAAAGAAATTACTGGTCACGCCGTGAGGGCAATGTACCTCTATACCGGGGCGGCGGATGTGGCTTCGCTGACACAGGACCTGGGTTACCTGAATGCCATGAAATCTGTTTGGGAAGATGTTGTCGGGCGGAAAATGTATATAACAGGAGGCATAGGCTCATCAGGAAGCAATGAAGGTTTCTCGAAAGACTACGATCTACCTAACGAGCAGGCCTACTGTGAAACCTGCGCATCTGTGGGAATGGTTCTATGGAACCAGAGGATGAATATGCTGACAGGTGAAAGTAAATATGTGGATGTTTTAGAGAAAGCCCTATACAACGGTGCCCTGGATGGATTGTCCTTGACCGGAGACCGTTTTTTCTACGGAAATCCTTTAGCGTCCGGTGGCGGGAATAAACGCAGCGAATGGTTTGGAACGGCCTGTTGTCCCGCCAATATTGCCAGACTAGTGGCATCCCTGGGAAATTATATTTACGATAAATCTGACAAAGCCATTTGGATAAATCTTTTTGTGGGAAGCAAAACAAAAGTCCTTCTGGCAGAATCCGNNGCCCTGTACCCGGAAATCTCTATCATTTTGTCAATAGCCAGCCTACCGGGTTTACCTTGAAAGTAAATGATAAAATCGTTCCCTACCAGATGGAGAAGGGATATGCAGTGGTTAACAGAGAATGGAAAAAAGGTGACCTGCTGATGCTGGATTTTCCAATAGTAGTTCAACCGGTAGTCGCGAGTGATTCCCTAAATGCGGATAATGACAGAGTTGCCTTGCAGAGGGGGCCCCTTGTGTATTGCGTGGAAGGTGCGGACAATAATGGGCAGGCCTGGAATATTTTGATGCCAGATAATGTTTCCTTCGTCAGCAGCTTTCAAAAAGATTTGTTGAACGGGGTGGTCACGGTTCAGGCTGAAGTGCCTGTTGTGACTATTGCGGCTGACGGATTTTCGGTTGCCTCCGGGCGGCAAAAGGTATTGGCAATTCCTTATTATGCATGGTGCAACCGCGAGCCCGGTCCCATGCAGGTATGGTTGCCCCGAAAAATCAAGAATATCAAACTGAATTATTAATTCTTTTTGCAATGAAAAAATTTGTTCTTTTTCTTTTTTCTAATTTTTCAATTCTTTTTTTACTTGCTCAGCTTAACAAGGCACCTGCTTATCCACTTATTGTTCATGATCCTTATTTTAGCATCTGGTCTTTTACTGATCAATTAAATGGGAGCTCCACCAAACACTGGACTGGTAAGAATCATCCTTTACTTGGATTAATCAAGGTGGATGGCGTTATATATAATTTTCTTGGCCTCCCTGAAAACCCTGCGGATGTTATACTGCCAACCGGTCAGAATAAGCCCTATGTTTGCAAATACACGAATCTCAATCCTGGCGATAGCTGGATGAAGGAAAATTATGATGACCAAACCTGGCTAACAGGGATGGCTCCGTTCGGTACCAGAAATTCAAATCCCGCAACAATATGGTTATCGCAGCAAATCTGGATGCGCAGGACTTTTAACCTGGCAGATTTAAAGATTGAACGGCTTATTTTGCAAATCCGGCACGACGATGATGTGGAAGTCTATATCAACGGTGAGAAAGCATATTCCTGCTCTCCCTGCTGGACAGCCGGCTATGAAAATTACCGGCTGGATGATTCCATCAAAAAGAAACTGAAAAAAGGTAAAAATATGCTGGCCATACACTGTACCAATACGGCGGGTGATTCCTGGCTTGACGCCGGATTGGCAAAGCAATCTCCGGTTATAGGTATAGTTTCAGCCATTCAGAAAAATGTGGAAATTACAGCCACCCAGACAAAATATCGGTTTGCCTGCGGGCCAGTGGATCTGATATTGACCTTTCTTTCTCCCTTGCTCATGAATGATCTGGAGTTGCTATCCAGACCCGTTTCCTATATCCATTTTTCAATTAAATCAAGCGATGAAAAGGAGCATAAGGTTGAATTCAATTTTGCCGCCTCTTCTGACCTGGCAAAAAACGAAAAGAAACAATTGGTAAAGATGGAAGAGTACGATTCCGCCGGATTCCATTTTCTGAAAGTCGGTACTTTAGAACAACCCATCCTAAAAAGGAAAGGTGATGATGTTAGGATTGATTGGGGTTATTTGTATCTATCGAGCCCCGATACCAGCGCAGCATATCATTCTGTTTCCGCCCCTCAATTCTATAGATATTTATCACAGGGGGCTTTCTATCACGAAAAACGCAAATTGTCGGAAGCAACAAACAGTTTTTTACAAATTAATATGGAGTTTCAGAATGTAAAAGAAGAAAGCAAGGAAGGAACAATATTGCTTGCCTATGACGACATATTCTCCATTCAATACTTCAAACAAAATCTTCGGGCCTGGTGGAAAAAAGATGGAATGACCATGGAACAACTCTTGAAAAAATCATTGAACGAATATCAGTCCATAAAAGTTAAATGTGATGATTTTGACAAACGGCTTTATGCGGATGCTGCAATTGCGGGAGGGGAGAATTATGCCAAACTCTGCGTTTTGGCCTACCGGCAGTCTCTGGCCGCCCATAAATTGGTCAGTGGACCGTCGGATGAAATCCTATTTCCCCAAAAAGAAAATTTCAGTAATGGGTCGATCTGGACAGTTGATGTAACCTATCCGTCGGCACCGCTCAGCCTGTTATACAACCCTGACCTTCTCAAAGGAATGCTGAACGGCATTTTTGATTATTCGGAAAATGGCAAATGGTCAAAGCCTTTTCCTGCCCATGACCTGGGCACCTATCCGCTCGCCAATGGTCAAAGGNNTGTGGAAGAAGCGGGTAATATGATCATTTTGACAGCCGCCATTGCAAAGGCAGAAGGCAATCCGGGGTATGCAAGAAAACATTGGAAAATTTTGTCACAGTGGGTTGACTTTTTAGTAAGGGACGGAATTGATCCTGCCAACCAATTGTGCACCGATGATTTTGCAGGTCACCTGGCACGAAATACTAATTTGTCCTTGAAAGCAATTGTAGGTATCGGTGCCTATGCGCAACTAGCGGACCAATCCGGAGAAAGAGATATTGCAGTGAAATACGATTCCATGGCAAAAGAATTTTCAAGACAATGGATATTAAAAGCAGCTGATGGGGATCACTATTCGTTGACGTTTGATAAGAAAGGTACCTGGAGCCAGAAATACAATTTGGTCTGGGACAAATTACTGGATTTACAGTTATTCCCGCCGGAAGTTTATGATAAGGAGGTGAAATTTTACCTCACCCGGCAGAACCCTTATGGATTGCCGTTGGACAGCCGTAAATCATATACCAGGTCAGATTGGATTATCTGGACCTCCACATTGGCAAATGATCAAAAAGATTTTGAAGCTTTGATTGACCCGGTTTATAAATTTGTCACCGAAACGCCGAGCAGGGTTCCCCTGAGTGATTGGCATGAAACTTTGGATGGCAAGCAGGTTGGTTTCCAGGCCAGGAGTGTTGTAGGGGGATATTTTATAAAATTATTGGCTTATAAATGGAAAAACAGGTAGGATGAAGCTTTGGATGGGTTAAGCGGGTCTGCCGGTTTGGTTGCTTTCGGCTGAGGAGTGCCTGCCGCAGGGGTAGATAAAACAGGATTGAATGTATCGACGGAAAAAAGGCATTCTGAGCGATTCCCTATTATGAATGGGCGAAAAAAGGAAAGGGAGAAATGAATGGTTGGTTTCTTTCCAAATTAAAGGATAGATCTTATTTCAAATAACTAAAGAAGATAACCAACTATGGGTAAAAGGGTGACGATTGCGGGAGGAGGTGTGATAGGTTTATGTTGTGCGTATTATTTGCAGAAAAAAGGACACGATGTACTGGTGATCGATAATGGTAATATTACCCAGGGGACTTCTTTTGGGAATGCCGGCTATATATCCCCCAGTCATTTTATCCCGCTGGCTTCTCCCGGAATAGTTTCCAAGGGCTTAAGATGGATGTTGAGTTCTTCAAGCCCGTTTTATATCAAACCAAGATTAAATGCCGGTCTTATTCGCTGGGGATTTGCTTTCTGGAAAAGTGCAAATGAAAAAACAATGCAGCGTAATATTCCGCACCTGAATAATATAAANNCTCGGCAATCATTTCCGGATGGCTGAAGTTGGTTGCTTCATGCTGTATAAGACAGCTGCTACCGAAAGGCATGAGCTTGCACTGGCGGAGGAAGCAGGGCGTCTTGGCCTTGAAACCAAAATTTTCAATGCGGGACAGGTGCAGGATATGGAACCCGAATTGGAAGTGAATGTCAGAGGTGGGGTATTGTATCCTGTGGACTGTCATCTTCATCCGGGTGATTTCATGCAAACGCTTAAATCACATTTGGAATCTAGGGGAGTTCGATTTCAGCTGGGAACCCAGGTGGATGACTTTGAAAAAAGTGGCAGGATAATAAATGGGGTGATTACGGCAAAGGGGAAATTTGAATGTGATGAACTGGTAATCGCTACCGGATCCTGGCTGCCCCTAGTAACAAAACAATTGGGAATATCTATTTTGTTGCAGGCAGGAAAGGGATATAGCTTTACTTATCAAAATATGACCAGAAACATTCATCATCCTGCCATTTTGGTTGATGATCGTGTTGCGATGACTCCAATGGGCAAAGATCTCAGGATGGGGGGCACCATGGNNGGAATTAATAACCGGATTCTTCTCAAGCGTGTGCAGGCAATTTTCAAGGCCTCTAAAAGCTATTATCCCGGTCTCGCAGTCGAATTTCCTGGAATAGAAAGGATATGGAGCGGACTTCGTCCATTGAGTCCCGACGGATTACCATATATTGGTCGGGTGGGCAGGTATAGCAACCTGACTATTGCCGGAGGCCATGCTATGCTGGGATTGTCTTTGGCTGCAGGTACAGGTAAGCTGGTGGAGGAGATTATAGGTTCCTCAAAAACCAGCGTCGATATTTCTGCATTTGATGTGGACCGCTATGGGTAAAATCAGATTGGCTGTTAAAATATTGCAAGTATCCCACGGGATATTAACGGAGTTATTATTTTTACTGTTCTTATGCAATGTAAAGCTACCCATTTAACTTACCGGCAAACAGGATATTTCCCTAAAATAATTGTGGATTATTTGGAAGGAGCTGAAAGCTTGCGACCCTTCTATAAGCATCAGGTCTCCGTGGGTGGAATAGAATCGGCTATCCGGACCCGTCAGCAATTTCCGGGTAACCGCAAAACACTTGTAGCAACATTAAACGAACAATATTCCGCTGTTGAAACGGGGGAGGCCGTTCGCAATAATATCGACAAACTCTTGGGGGACAATTGTTTTACCGTCACCACGGCCCACCAACCGGCTATTTTTACGGGCACCCTGTATTTCCTTTATAAAATCCTTCATACAATAAAACTTGCTGGCTTTCTTGCGGAGTCATTACCACAATACCGGTTCGTCCCTGTTTTTTATATGGGCAGCGAAGATGCCGACCTGGATGAATTGGGACATATTTACCTTGATCAGGAAAAGCTGGTCTGGGACACAAAGCAAACCGGCGCGGTTGGAAGAATGAATCCAAAAGGGCTTGATAAAATTCTCTTGAGAATTGAAGGCGAATTTTCAGTGTTACCCTTCGGGATGGAATTGGTAAAACTCCTTAAGGACTGTTATTTAACGGGCCCGGATATCCAGACAGCCACTTTCAAATTCGTCCATGCATTAATGGGGCAATACGGCATTGTAATATTGATCCCGGATAATGTAAACTTAAAAAGGGCGATGCTTCCCGTATTTGAAGACGATCTTTTTCATCAAACCCCGTCTGTCCTGGTGGAAGAAACGATCCGGGATTTGACAATTCATTATAAAATACAGGCGCACCCTCGTGAAATAAATTTGTTTTATTTAAAGGACAACTCACGTGGAAGAATTGAAAAAAAAGGGGCAGTTTTCTTTGTTGCGGATCCCAGATCGCCGGGTTCACCCGGATTGACCTTTACAGAAAAACAGATGCGGGACGAATTGAACCAATACCCCGAACGCTTCAGCCCCAATGTCATCCTCAGAGGACTTTTCCAGGAAACAATCCTTCCTAATATCGCATTCATCGGGGGAGGAGGGGAGCTTGCCTATTGGCTCGAACTAAAGAAACTTTTTGAACAATATAAAGTTCCTTACCCCGTCCTTGTTCTTCGAAACTCCTTTTTGATTATCGTAAAAAAGTGGAGGGAAAAAATGAAAAAAATGGATTTGTCCGCTACTGATATCTGGAATCCCGAAGAAGACCTTTTAAATGGACTGGTAAAAAAGCAATCAGGGCATCAAGTTAATTTGGATAAGGAATTAAAACAGGCGGAGGATTATTATGAAAAGATCAGAACTTCCGTCAACCAGATCGACCCCACCTTATCGCAACATGTGGAAGCCTTGAAGGCAAAGGCTTTGAAAGCTTTAAAAGAGCTTGAAAAAAAATTACTCAAGGCTGAAAAAAGAAAGTATGAAGACCAGCGAAGACAGATCCATGAGATCAGATCCACCCTGTTTCCCTTAGGCGAATTACAGGAACGCAATGAAAATTTGATAC
>PLCH01000078.1:2273-6458 GCA_003135585.1 Chitinophagaceae bacterium | reverse complement strand
AATCCAAATACCGCTGTCACAGTAAGGACAATGATCGCATTGCTGTTGAACCAATCATCATCATGCCCCCTTTCCAAGACATATTGAAGAGATCCTACAGAGATGGCAAGCAAAGCTATCCCGATCCAGTCAATATCTGCGACCGAACTTTTCTCACCATATTTGGGACTGCGCACAAATTGGAGGGTAAGCAAACAAGCAATGACACCGATGGGAATATTAATGTAGAAAATATAGGGCCAGGAAAAATGGGTTACAATAGTGCCCCCCAGGGGTGGTCCTAAAGTCGGACCTATAATTACGCCTAATCCATAGATCGCCTGGGCCATGCCCCTTTTCTCAACTGGGTAACTTTCAGTTATAATAGTTTGCGAAGTAACCAGCAATGCCCCTCCACCCAGTCCCTGAAAAAACCGGAAAGCGACTAATTCCCAAATCCCCGTTGCGTTTCCGCACAAAAAAGAACAGACCGTAAAAAGCATGATGGAAGCGGCAAAATAATTCCTTCTCCCAAATTGTTGGGAAAACCAGCTTGTCATCGGAATAATAATAACATTACCGACAGCATAGGCGGTAATCACCCAACCCACTTCAGAAAGCGTGGCGCCGAGGTTGCCCCGCATGTCATTAAGGGCAACATTTACAATGGTCGTATCAACTATTTCCAAAAGAGCACAGAGGATAGCCGTAAGCGTTATAACCGCCCGCCGGGCACCATATTCTACCAAATAATTTTGCTGTGGCATAGTCTAAAATATTTAATGCAGATCCGGTAGGTGTTTGCCTGGATGGATCAATCCAAATGAACATCAACCTGGGCATTCATNNCTGCACGACCTTTACAAAATTGCCGCTGGAATTGTCAGGGGGTAATAATGCGAACCGCGCACCAGTGGCGGGGGAAAAAGAACTGACACGGCCTTCAAATGTATGACTCGGGAATGCGTCAATGTATACAGTGGCCTTTTGTCCAACCTTCATCTTATTAAGCTGCGTCTCCTTGAAATTGGCAACAACCCAGTCATCATTGTTGTGTACGATGCTGAAATAAGATTGTCCGGCCTGCAAAAACTGGCCTTCCTGCACATTTACTTTCGATACCAGTCCATCCTCCGGAGCAGTAACCACCGCATAGGACATATTTAATTTTGCATCCTCTACGTCCACCTCCCTTTGTCTGATAACGGCATTGGAAACTCCGACTTGCCTTGATGTGGCATTGCTTTGCGAAGCAACGGCGCTGGTTTGACTCGACGCCTGGTTTTTTTGTTCAACCAAAACCTGCAATTGACGTTCAGCAGTTTGCTTGGCAGCAAGGGCCTGTTCGTACTGCTGTTGGGTAACTGAATGATCCTTGATAAGATTTTCATAGCGCGTATAATCCTGGGTCGCGCGCCAAACATTTACTTTGGCAGCTTCTATTTGCGCATCTATCGTTGAAATGCTGGCCCTGGAACTCGCAATATTTGCGTTTGCCGCATTGGAAGAAGCTTTTGCCACATCCAGGTTATTTTTGGCGGTCGCCAGTGCGGCATCTGCCTGATCCAGTTTCAGTTTGAGATCACGGTCGTCAAGGACCAGCAGGGTGTCCCCCTTTTTCGCCCATTGATTGTCCTTTACACGCACCTGGGTCACGTAACCGGATATACGGGGTATGGCCGGACTGATATCGCTTTCAACCTGGGCATCATCCGTTTCCTCATGATGCAGGCTGTGAATATATTTTGTGATCCCAAATGTTCCGCCTCCGACCAACAGAAGAGCGAGTACAATGATGAATGTCTTGTTGCGTTTTTTTGAAGCCTGGGGTTTTGATTGGGTTGATTCCATAATAAGTTTTTATTGCTTTTTTGGGTTATTGTTTAATCCCAGAAGGATTACTTAAAAGATCGGCTGTCTGCAGAAGTTTGTTATAGGCCACCACTGCATCTGCCTTGGCACCAGCATAATTCAATTTCGCCTGAAGAGAAGCGAGCTCTGCATCCAGCAGATCAGTGGTAGTTAACAGGTTGTTGTCGTACTTGTTTTTGGTGATTTTGTAATTCTCCGTTGCCTGATCGATTGCCCTGTAATAAACATCAATCTTTTTTTCACTAGATAAATAATTTTCATAAGCCTGGTTGATTTCAAGGCGGATATTATCATTAAGTGATTCCGAGCCGGCACGCAGTTGCTTTTCTCTGGCTTTTGCCTGCTGGACTTTTGCATCAGTCTTCCATAGAGATCCAATATTATATTTTAGACCGGCACCAACGGTGAAAGCATTGGTGACTGAGATAAAACTAGGAATATCAAGAGCTACATATCCCCCGGTGAGTGCAAGGCTCGGATAATACTCAGCGCGTGCAACTTTTGTACCTTCAGCAGCGGCTTTTTGCCGATAAGTATAGGCCTGCATGTCCTTGCGGTTTTGGAAAGCCAGTTGTTCATATTCATCAATATCCTTTAAATCACCTCCAGTCTGTAAGCTGGCTGAATCGGGGATCAAGGCTGTTTTTTCTGGGAGACCCAATATCAAGTTCATATTTACATTAGCAAGTTTCCAGTTATTCTCAGCATCCAGCAGGGATAATTCAATATTCGAGGTCTCCAGTTCCGCTTTTAAGAGGTCGTTGCGTGGTAGCAATCCGTTTTTTTCAAGATTTGAAAAATCGGATACTCTTTTCCGTGATTCGGCCAGGCTCTCCTTTACCAGGATGACGGCTCCCGCGGCCTTATATAAATTGGCAAATGCGCTAACAGTATTCAGGATAATATCCTCTTTATCCTTGTCAGCGTCCAGCCTGGTTGCCTGATCGAGGAACCTGGCGGATTCAATCCCGGATTGTATTTTCAGACCACTGTATACGGGAAGGGAAACATTCATCGTCCCATACATGACCTGGGAAATTTTAATATTTCCCAGGTTAAGTCCACCGGATCCGCCTCCCGAATTATTGTTTTTTGTTTTTACATTGATATTGGGGGGCGTCAAATAAAGATAGCTTCCCCCGATACTGGCCTCAGGCAAACGACGTTGCACAGCTTCTCTCAATGCCGCTGTTGATTCCTCTATTTTTGCCTGGCTTCCTTTTAATTGCTTACTGTTTTTTAAGCTCAGATCAATTGCATCTTTCAACGTAAGATTCCTTGTACTATCCTGTGCCGAAATGGATGAAACTACAGACGAAAGTAAAATGACCAATCCTGTTACCGGTAATAAATTATTCTTCATAGGTCAATATTGCTTTAAATACCAATTTTAAATGTTTGCTCAGTCGTTTTTTCAGGTATGCTTCAAAATCGCTGTCTGACTGGAATTCAATCTTAATAAAATTCCTGTAGTAGTCTTTGCTTATCATCGTCTGCGTTAAAGTGCCAAAAAAAGAGTTCAACAAGAGTACCACATCTATATCCTTTTTAAAAACTCCTTTTTTTTGTCCGTCTTTTATCAACTCTCCGATTACTTCGGCATTCTTTTTCTTCTGTTCATTTACCAATTTAATAATGATCGGGTTCTTATTGATGATTTGTTCACAAATCAATATTTTATGGAATTGCTGCCTTTGCATAATCCTGTCGATATTTTCATCAATCAGCAATTCCATTTTCTGAAAAGGTGCCAGGGAATCATCCTTCAACATAGATTCCACTCTCATTCTCACCTGTCCCATTCTTTGCTCAAAAATGGCCTCCATTAACTTTTCCTTTGATCCAAAATAATAGGATATCATGGCCAGGTTTACTCCCGCTTCTTCTGCAATGTCCCGTATAGATGCACCATCAAACCCTTTCAGAGAGAAAAGCTTTTCCGCCACCTCAATAATTTGCAATTNNTAGTTTCTTTTTCAAATTTTTAGAAATCTTTGCATAAGCTCCCTATAGGAAGAGTCATTCATTTGAGGCTTAAATTATTTATAATCAATAAATTATATACTATGCAAGATTCATTGGAAATCAAAGCACCCTTTTTCGCGCAATTAGATGAACCCTACCCGTTAAGCCCGGCGAATATTCGGTTTTTCAAAGAAAATGGTTATATAAAATTAAAAAATGTGCTTGCCAAAGAAGTGCTGGACTATTATGGCGATATTATTACCCGCCTTGTATTTAGTCTTAATAAACTCAATAAACCCATGGAGGAAAGAACGACCTATGAAAAAGCATTTTTACAAATCATGAACCTGTGGCGCGAGGATCAGCAGG
>PLCH01000078.1:0-2263 GCA_003135585.1 Chitinophagaceae bacterium | reverse complement strand
GCCCTGGCATGCTGATCAATTTTATTGGCCTTTGTCAAATACCAACACGGTGACTGCGTGGATACCTCTTCAAAGCACTCCTTCTGAAATGGGACCATTGGCATTTGCTGAAAAAAGTCAGTATGCACAAATAGGCAGGGATCTGGAAATAAGCGATGATAGCGAAAAACTCTTGTCCGAACAATTGGAGAAATTGAATTTGAATTTGAACGACAGTTATTTCGATTTGGGAGAAGTTAGTTACCATTCAGGCTGGACTTTTCACCGCGCCGGACCCAATGTTTCGGGCAGGCCCCGGAAAGTAATGACAATTATTTATATGGATAAGGATGTTCGAGTGTCGAAACCGAAAAATGCGTACCAGGAAAACGACTGGAAAACATGGCTGGGATCAACAAGCATTGGAACCATTCCTGACACAAGCTTGAATCCTGTTTTGTTTGCCATGAAGGATTAAAAGCAAAACATTTTGAGTGATCCAATTCTTGGCATTTTGAAAAGAATAGTCGCCTATATTGTTTTAATTTCTGCTTTTCTTGCAACTATGGGAAATGCCGGGGGACAGATTATCGGTTCTTACCTACCGGCGAAAATTGAGGTAACGGGGAAATATTTGTTTTATCTCCACGGCGCGGTAGTGACTGAATTAGGAGACAATGCTATTAATCAATCCGTCCCGGAGTGGGGGCCATACGAATACTCCAATATTCTTGACTCGTTACAAAGGCAGGGATTTTATGTGATTAGCGAAATAAGACAAAAAGGCCTTGAGGATTCTGTATATGTAAATAAAATATCCAAACAAATAGACAGTTTATTGGATGCTGGCGCAAAGGACGAAAAAATGCTGGTAGTCGGGGCATCTTCAGGCTGGAACATCACCCTTGGTGTATCCTCAAAACTTAAGAACAGGAAAATAAAATATGTCCTAATGGGAGGCTGTTGGCCCGAATCTTATAAGGATTACCTCCATACCGAGCTGTATGGTCATTTCCTTTCGATTATTGAAGCCACCGATCCTCACGGCAGCTGTCACCTGATTTTTGATAAAAGGAATTATATTTCGAGTTACCTTGNNTTTACAAAGGACGCAGGGAATGGATTGAGCCGATTATGAAATGGTTTGAAAACAGATAAGGAAAACCGGCAAGTTTGTGGTTGCTGAATTTTGCTTTGCTTAAGGGATCAATTGTAAGTGGTGGTTATTTTTGCCGGCAGAAACGATCCCAAATTTTATTCCGGTATTGAAAATTAGTGTCAAACTAAAAAGCGGTAGTGTCAGATCCTTTAAACAGACTGAAGGCGGAAGGAACCTGCTCAAAGATTTAATCCTTGCCAGCATTTCTTATCTTATTTCAAAGTGTGTCAAAATAATTCATCCAAATGTTTGTAGTTTGATTTTACCATATCCAGTACTTCCTCCATTTAGAAGTTATGTCTCCGAGCAAACCAATGACAGCGACCTCCCCATTGCTAACGGCTTGCTGTATCCCAGCCTGAAGCATGCGGGGAAATTGTTCAGGCGTTACCGCAATTTGATTATAGCCATTACAGGATGGAAATTTTATACTTTGTCAGGGAGTAGTATTTTTCTCCCGGCTTTAAAAGGGTCGATGGGAAACCAGGCTCGTTGGGTGAATCAGGGAAATGTTGCGTTTCCAGGCAAAGAGCCGAATGCGAACCTATCGGTTTTCCCTCGCTTGTCCTTATGCTTCCGTTTAGAAAATTCCCGGAATAAAATTGAATCCCAGGCTCGGTCGTAAATACTTCTAATTTTCTACCACTCTGGGGATCCGACAGGATAGCGGCTGGTTGAACAGAATTATCCTTTCGATTCAGTACAAAATTATGATCATAGCCACCCTTCACCTGATTGATCCGGGAACCGATCCTTTCTGGTTTGGAAAAATCAAAAGGAGTTCCATATACGGATTTTATTTCTCCCGTTGGAATCAAACTGCTGTCAACCGGGGTGTAAAGATCGGCGCTTATAAATAATAAATGATCAAGAATTGAATTGTTTACATTTCCAGTTAAATTGAAATAGCTATGGTTGGTTAAGTTAACCGGGGTTGCTTTATCAGTTTCTGCCAGGTATTCAATTGAAAGCGCATTGTCATCATCAAGCCTGTAGGTCACGGTCACCTTCAAATTGCCGGGATAACCTTCCTCACCATCCCTGCTAAAATATTTCAATGTTAATGAAGGCGCCGAATCCATGAAAGGCGCTACATCCCAAATTACCTTATCAAATCCCTTATTG
>PLCH01000011.1:273-7512 GCA_003135585.1 Chitinophagaceae bacterium | reverse complement strand
CTGCCGTGATGGTCTTGCCAGCATCAACGGTATTTGCTTGCGTGAAAAAAGGGAAAAGAAATATCAGAATGAAAAAAAAACTCGAAAGAGGGAAATATTCTGATAGGCAGAACAATCTCCGGAGAGCGTACAGATTGGTTTTCATAGACGGGCGGATTGGTTTTCTTAGGATATTCTACCCGTATTCCAACAAAATTCTTGCCAAAAGAATCATAAAATAAGCAAGGAAAGGGCTTTCCATTACTTCTTTTATTGTGTAAAAAAGATTTATTTTTTGATGAACTGAACAGTCATCATATCATTGAGACCAATAATTGCCTCAAGAACATATACGCCGTTAGATAAATGGCTGATATTAAATATTTTCTCAAAATAACCCTGCTGCTTTTCCATTTGCTCCGCCTGGACGAGCCTGCCATTCATGTCATAAATTTTCACCATAACCGTCCCAAGTGTATCGCTTATAAGGTGAAGATTCATAATATCGTGGGCCGGGTTGGGATACAGCAAAAGCTGCGAGGTATAACGGAAAGTGCTGACCACACTCACTTTTACAGATGCCCGCGAGCTCAAACCCTGGCTGTTGGTAACCGTTAGTTCGAAAACATAAGCTCCCACCACCAGGTTGCCCACACTTGAAATAGCGGATCCGGGGGATATAATGGTCGCATTCGTTGGCCCGCTAACTTCCTGCCATTGATAGGCGGTGATGCTACCATCTGGGTCACTGGAGGCAGTTCCGTTTAAAACAGTTGTGTCAACAGGGATTGCAATTATTGTGTCATGACCTGCGTTGGCAACGGGAGGCAATGCAATGGCCGGGTTAACGGCAATGGTCACCTGACTTTTAGCAGTTGCCCCTGCATCATCGGTTACTGTCAATTCAAAAACATATTGGCCTGCCTGTAAATTTTCTGCTGTAGGATTTGTCGTGCTTGAATTCACGATAGTAACCCCGCCCAGTCCCGAGACCTTGGTCCAGCTATAGGAAACAATGCTTCCATCGGGATCGTAAGATCCGGTTCCATCCAGGACAACCCAATTTTCAGGTAAGGTGATTGTTTGGTCCTGACCTGCATTGGCGACAGGTGCTTGGTTGGGAACAGGATTTACGGTGACAGCTACCACCGATGAATGGGATAACCCGTTATCATCTGTAGCTGTCAACACAAAAGTATAGGTTCCCTGCACCAGTCCTGATACAGTAGTTGATAAGTCAAGTGGAGAATTGATAAGGACCGTATTGGGACCACTTGTTTCCATCCACTGGGTGTTATTAATGCTGGCTCCGTTATTTGCTGAAACTGCTCCAGTCAGTGTAACGGAATTAGCCGGCAGCGTAATCGTTTGAGCAGCACCGGCATTTACCGTTGGGGCCGTTTGCGGCTCTGCGTTGACTGTGACCGTTAGTGAGGAAGCATTGGATAAACCGTTGTTATCTGTGGCAGATAACTGGAATGTATATACGCCCTGGATGAGTCCTGTCACATGGGTGGAAAGACTGGAACTGGCTGCAATCGTTCCTGTAATGGGACCGCTTGTCTGGGTCCATTCCGTACTGCTGATGCTGGCTCCGTTATTACCCGAAGCCGCACCGGTCAGTACAACTGTGTTTACCGGAAGGGTAATAGTTTGATCGCTCCCCGCATTCACAACAGGGGCTACACTCGGTGGGGCATTTACCGTAATGGTAACCGTTGCCGAATTGGATAAACCCGTGTTATCGGTAGCTGTCAATTTGAAAATATAAACCCCTTCGTTCAATCCCGTCACCAAAGTTGAAATATTTGCCGGGGCACTGATATTGGCGGAATTGGGACCACTTGTTTCTGTCCAGACCGTACTGCTTATGGTAGCGCCGTTTAAAGCAGATGCGGTCCCTGATAAACTGACTGAACTGGCAGGATAGCTGACCGACTGGGCCGGTCCAGCATTTACCGCTGGTGGTATGTTAGCAGCGCGGACGGTAATCTTTACCGTAGCCACGCTGGATAATCCATTGTTATCTGTGGCAGTCAGTTCAAAAGAGTACACACCGGCGATCAGTCCCGTTACCATACTGGACAGGTTGGAAGAAGAAGTAATATTCACAGTATTGGGTCCGCTGGTTTGATTCCATCCTGTGCTGCTTATACTGGCTCCGTTTTTTCCAGATGCCGAGCCGGATAATGTTATACTGCTTACGGGAAGGCTGATTGTCTGGTCAGGTCCTGCATTGACGGTCGGTGGAATATTGGCCGCTGCATTAACCGTGACCGTGACGGTCGCCGAACTGGACAGGCCCCTATTGTCTTTGGCCGTAAGTTTAAAGACATACACGCCCCGGATGAGTCCGGTTACCCCTGTGCTGAGGCTGGAAACTGATGCCAGGCTCGCAGAATTCGGGCCGCTGGCCTCACCCCACAGGACGGAAGAAATAGTTGCACCGTTATCGCCCGATGCCGTCCCATTCAGGGTTAAAGTGCTCACAGGAAGAGTAATGGTCTGGGCGGAGCCGGCACTTACGTTTGGAGGTAAATTGGCCTCATTTACAGTAATCGTTATGGTTGAGGTATTCGAAGAGCCATTATTGTCCGTTGCCAATAATTGAAACATGTAAACTCCCTGAACAAGTCCCGTAACATTGGTCGAAAGGCTGGAGGATGCAGAAATCTGTGAACTATTAGGACCGCTGGTCTGACTCCATACCGTGGAGGTGATTGCAGCCCCGTTGTTACCGGAAGCCTTTCCGCTTAAGCTTATTGAATTTACCGGTAGCGTGATAGTCTGATCGCTTCCTGCACTGACATTCGGGGCCACCCGGGCGGCCGGATTAACGGTGATGGTGATGGTTGCCGAACTTGACAGACCATCGTTATCAGAAGCAGTTAATTTAAAAATATAGGTTCCTGTTACCAGGCCGGAAACCGGAGTTGATAAATTTGAAGGGGTGCCAATTTTAGCTGTATTGGGACCGCTGTTTTGCGTCCAGGTCGTATTGTTGATGGAGGCTCCGTAATTTCCTGTTGCCGCCCCTGATAAAGTAACGGTACCGGCGGGGGAGGTGATGGATTGTGCGGGGCCCGCATATACAGTAGGAGGAATGGGTGCGTTTACCGTGACCGCCAGGGTAGATGAACTGGACATACCATTGTTATCGGTAGCAGTCAGCTTAAACACATAATTGCCCGCTATCAATCCGGTTACAAGGGTAGATAAACTGGAAGCCGAAGCGATCGACGCTGAATTGGGACCGCTGTTTTGCGCCCAGGAAGTGCTGCTGATCGTAGCGCCGTTATTTCCTGAGGCACTGCCTGCAAGAGTGATTGTATTAAAAGGAAGGGTCATTACCTGGGTATTCCCTGCATTTACAGTCGGAGGCTGCGATGAACTTGCTGCGTTTACCGTAACCGTTACAGTAGAGCTGCTGGATAAGCCATTATTATCTTTGGCCGCCAGTTTAAAGACATAGACTCCTGCCGTCAATCCTGATACCGAGGTTGAAAGGCTGGAAGCAGACTTGATATTCGCTGTATTAGGACCACTGTTTTGCGTCCAGGTGGTGGTGCTGATCGTAGCGCCGTTATTTCCTGAGGCAGTCCCCGTTAAGGAGGCGGTGTTTGCAGGAAGATTGATGGATTGGTTGGTACCGGCATTTACAGTGGGGGCCGTACTGGTACTCGGATTTATTGTTATCCTTACCGTTCCGATATTGAATAGGCCGTGATTATCGGTGGCGGTAAATTTAAATGTATAGGTCCCGGCAATCAAACCCGTAACGCCGGTTGACAGGCTGGCGGCAGAACCGATCGAGGCAGTATTTGGACCACTGGTCTGTGTCCAGCTTGTGCTGGTAATGCTGGCTCCGTTGTTGCCGGATGTGATGGCTGTTAAAGTAACTGAATTGGCAGGAAGAGTGATCGATTGGTCAGAACCGGCATCAACGGTAGGTGGCATATTGACGACAGCATTTACCGTAACGCTTACAGTCGCAGAATTTGATAAACCGTTGTCGTCTGTGGCAGAAAGCTGGAAAACATAGACACCAGCAACAAGGCCCGAAACATTGGTGCTCAGGCTGGAAGCGGAATTAATCGCAGCTGAATTGGGACCGCTGACCTGTGTCCAGTTGGTGCTGACGATGGCTGCCCCTCTGTTACCCAAGGCTGTGCCGTTCAAGGTAACCACATTGGTCGGCAGAGAAATCGTTTGGGCAGACCCTGCACCGACCGTTGGCTGCTGGGGAGTGCCGACTGTAACCGTCACGGTTGATGTATTGGATAAACCCTTGTTATCCGTTGCACTTAGCATAAAAACGTAAACACCTGGTTGCAGGCCTGATATCTGGGTTGACAATTGGTCGGAAGAACTGATATTCGCAGTGGTAGGACCGCTGATCTGCGTCCAGGTTGTGCTTACGATATTGGCGCCGTTATTGCTTGATGCTGCTCCCGTTAAATTCGCTCTGCGTTTCGAAACTGTTTGATCCGGCCCTGCATAAACAGTGGGCGGGGTCGGAATGCCGGCCTTGGATTGGGCCAGCATCCACTGGTATATATTCCAGTTTTGTCCGTTTACATTTTCAGTATATCCGGGATCGTACCAGGTATTCCAGCAGCAGTGACCTCCCACGTACGAAGTATACCGGGCTGAGCCTGGCACCGTTGCATTCATTATGGCTGCCATCTGGTCCATACCCCGGTTATCATAAAGTCCTTCAAACCACCATGCTTTTCCACCGGAAAGGGCGTACCAGGTAAAATTGGTTATCGGATAATTTGGAATAACCGCCGACATGTTCACCATGGAATTGATCCGCTTGGCATTGGCAACGGATTCCGTGACAAAATTATCACCGCAAAATCCGCCCATTGATAAACCCGTCAGGTTCAGATGAGCAGGATCCACGTTCCATCTTGCAAGGATTGCGTCAAAAAGGATATTCAATTGCCAGGGCTGCGGGTATAAACCAGGGGGCTGAAGAGAGATGATAATGGGTTTTATCGTCTGGCCATTGACTACGAAAGAGTTCAAATCATATCCCTGGGCTATAAAATGGCCTGGGCCATACTTTAACAATAAGGCTGGGTCGGTTCCTACTTCTCCTGTACCCGGGAAAAATATGATCGTGGGATATTTTTTGGGGCTTCTGGCTTTGTAATCATTCGGCAGATGAACGTAAGCATTCCAACCGCTGATGGTAGTAAGAAACTGCTGCGAAAAACCTGAAAGGGAGACGACGAGTAGAGAGACAAATAGCAGGGCTGAATTTAAGAGGGGTCGAATTGGCTTCATATAGGGTATTATTGGATAATATGGATAAAAAATTTCACATAAACAGTTAGTTTCATTTTATTCGGAATAGAAGCAGTGGTGAAAAAATTCCACACTTTTTAACCAAGTGTGTTAGAAAAAAGGCTTTTTCCCTTACTTTTTTTAAAAATGGCAATTAGAGATTTTACAAGCAAAATATATGCCAACGAAGAAAATAAATAATCAAAGATCGTAATGTGAATAAATTTTGATTTTTGAGTTTCTTCATAAAATTTATCCGCATAATTTTCGTTGTAGCTTATAAAAGCGAAAGATTTACCCGTGCCTGAAGCCCGTAAAGTCCCAAGCTTTAGAGCCCGGGCAAATGTTTATAGGGTTTCAAACCAAGTCATTATTTTTGTATAGTCGGGAAAAGACATAAANNGCCGGGATAAGACGGCGACTCCATTCCGGAGGTCCGCCAGAACAATGAGGTGCGAAGCAAAAAAAACAATCAGTTTTTCGCGGTTCGCGCTTTTGAATGCTTATGCTTAATTTCCTCGCACCCCTTTATGAAAATCAACCAACCTAAATCAAGATATCAGCTTTCTATTAAGAAAAATGATCGTGTATTGGAAGTCGGCGGAGGGCACAATCCTCACCCTAGATCCAATGTAGTAGTTGATAAATTCACAGACGACAACACCCACCGGGCCGCCAATCTCAAGGTTTTGGCCAATCAGCAGTTTTACCAGGCGGATGGGGAAGATCTTCCCTTTAAAAACAACGAATTTGATTATGTAATCTGCTGCCATGTTCTGGAACATGTGCCCCATCCCGAAAAATTTCTAAGTGAACAAACCCGTGTCGCCGGCCGGGGTTATATTGAAACCCCGTCCCTCTTGGGATGTTATCTTGCGCCAAAAAAATCTCATCAGTGGGTTTTGCTGGACATAGATGACAAGATTGTGATGTATGACAAAAAGTTGATTGGTTTTGACCCTCCCCTTGATCTTGGACATCTGTTCCTGCGCTATCTTCCATCGCATTCCATGGGTTTCAAAATTTTACAAAGGACACATCCGGAAATAATGACCATGAATTATGAGTGGAAGGATAATGTGGAACTCATCGTAAATTCACCCGATGATTATTATTTGAAATTTTTTAAAGAACCCTGGGGGAAGGAGTTTTGTGATAAATTCATCACCCACAGATCTTTATCCGGAGAAGCGAAGGCTACCTTGTCGGCTTTATCTGACATTATGAGATCTGTCTTTAGAAGTAAAGTCTGGAAAAAAAAATAAACCTGAATATGTGTGGAATAAGCGGCTTTATTGATTGGGACAAACAACTGGGTCTGGATGTATTAAGAAAGTCAACAGACATCATTGGGCACCGCGGACCGGATGACAGCGGTTACCAGTTATTCGACCTGTCAAACTGCACGGTCGGGCTGGGTCACAGAAGGCTTTCTGTTTTGGATCTCTCCCCCCTGGGTCATCAACCCATGGAGGACGTCTCCGGTAAGCATATCATAATACTGAATGGAGAGGTCTATAATTTCAAAGAAATAAGAAAAACGCTGGAAGAATCGGGGATTTCATTTAAATCAAATTCTGATACAGAAGTTCTTTTGTATGCTCTCAAGCAAACCGGCTTAGAAGCAATAAAGGATGTTATCGGAATGTTTGCGATTGCCTATCTGGATCAGAGCAATGAAAAAATTTATCTCATCAGAGACCGGGCCGGTGTTAAACCCCTGTATTATCACCAATCCGAAAACAAACTGCTTTTTTCCTCCGAATTAAAATCGTTTCACGAATATGATTTTTTTAGAAAGGAAATAGACAGTGTTGCCGTAAAATTATTCTTTCAATACGGGTATATCCCTGCACCCTATACCATCTTCAAAAATACTTTTAAATTATTACCCGGTCATTCGCTTGAAATCGATTGCCGGACAAAAAAGACAAGTCTCCATAAATATTGGGATGTCTACGATTG
>PLCH01000011.1:0-267 GCA_003135585.1 Chitinophagaceae bacterium | reverse complement strand
ACAGAATGGTGTCCGACGTACCGGTGGGTGTTTTCTTTAGCGGCGGCTACGACAGTTCCACGCTGGCTGCCATCCTGCAGTCAGATGCAACAGATAAAATAAAAACATTCACCATCGGTTTTCAGGAACAGGAATACAACGAAGCGCCATACGCCAAAAAAATTGCAGAATTCCTGCATACTGATCACCATGAATATTACTGCACCCATGAGGAGGCAGCGGCCATCATACCCCAGCTTCCTTTTTTTTACGATGAACCCTTTGGTG
>PLCH01000509.1 GCA_003135585.1 Chitinophagaceae bacterium | reverse complement strand
CGCTAAACCAACCGACCACCCCTGCATTGATTAGCCTTTCAGTCACCTTCTCGTACAATTGCTGATCGGGATATTTTTCGTAGGGTATATTCCTTGATCGCAAATAAGTTTCTATCTCATCATTTGAAAACCGGCTTCCTGTATAAGCTGATCGGATTGCTTCTCCCCTTGGCTTATTCAATATTTGATTATAGACGTAAAGCGNNAAGCGCAGACCCCATGGATATTCCCGCATCGTGACCCGCCGAGGGAATATATACATTTTTGAAAGCTGTGTTTCGTATCAGCTTCCCGTTGGCCACAGAGTTTTGTGCCACACCACCGGCAATGCAAATATTTTGCAAACCCGTTTTTTTCTGTAATCCGGAAAGAATATGAAATATCAGCTCCTCCGTTACACGCTGTACGGAGGCTGCCAGGTCTTTGTGGTATTGCGAAAGAGGTTCTTCCTTTTTTCTTTCTGCGCCAAATTTTTCAACCATATGGTCTGAAAATAATGCTGACAGTTTAGGAACGTGGTCTTCACCATATGAAATGATCCCGCTTTTTGCCGATCGGAAATAACGCAGGTTTAGTCCGAAGAGGCCACCGGTCTTGAATATCAGTACATCTTTCAATTGGTCAACATATTTCGGAGTTCCATAAGGCGCCAGGCCCATCACCTTGTATTCATCCCCATAATGAGGAAAGCCAAGAAGCTGGGTGAAGGCTGTATAAAAAATTCCGATGCTGTGGGGGAAATCAACGGAATCCAATACTTCTATTTTATTTCCCCGCCCAACGGCTAGCATGGTTGTTGTAAAATCCCCTGAACCATCAATTGACAATAAGGCAGATTCTTCAAAAGGAGAAGCGAAAAAGGCAGATGCCAGGTGGCTTCGGTGATGTTCTATCTGTTGTATCTTTTTACGGATCAATTTTTTGTCAATAAAACTATCAATGGCTGCAAACTCTTCCTCGAGTGTTGAAACTTTTTTAGCATTTTTTATACGGTCCTTCACTGCGTCCCAACCTCCTCCGGGGTTCTTCAAAAGGAACAGGATTTTTTTCAGCAATTTGGCATAAGGATCCCTGCCAATGGCAATATGATCCAGATCGGAAAGACCGATTCGTGCTTCCTTCAAGCAAAAATTTATTGCCATTGAGGGGAACCCTGCCCAATGCTTTACCCTTCGAAAACGCTCTTCCTCGGTTGCTGCGATCATCTTTCCGTCCTTAAAAATGGCCGCAGACGAATCCGCGTGATAGGCATTGATCCCTAAAATATACATTTTAGCAAAATAATTTTAGATAAGCAGTTTTAGTATCCAGTCGTTGATAAAAATCCGATGCGTATTGGTATGCATTTCTGCTCCAGATATTATACTCCGCCTGGTCAAAATGAAGGGCCTGTCTGAGCGCGTCCAGGAATTTATCCGGGTCCTTTAAAGGAAGATCCCAACCCAGCTTTTGACTGGCCAAATTGAGCCAGGGTGTCTGGTCGCTGATCAGCACGGGGCAACCCGTTGACATAGCTTCGAAAATAGCATGCCCGAAATTTTCTCCAAGTGTGGGTAATATGAATAGATGATATCTCCGGATGGTACTGAATATCTCCCAATGTGGCAAAGGCCCCAAAAATCTGATATGTATATGCGGTTTGAGAGCCCCTGCTAATTCCTTGCACCTGCGTGTATAATTCAGATCCTCCTCTTCACCATATATGTCAAAATTGATACTGCAGGAGTCGTCCGTCCTGTTTAATACTTCAAGAAAATAATGCAGATTCTTTTTAGTTTCAATTCTTGAAATGAAAACGCAATTTAGATGATTGCTGGTTTTAGACCTTTCCTTCCATGGTTCCCCGTCAAGATTTGGAATATTTTCTGCAACTATCACCTTGGCATTTTTTGAGATATTGGATACAATATCCTTTTGCTCCTGCTCGCCTGTAGCATGAAATACAATTTTGCGGTACAGGCCCATTAATTTGAATATTTTTAAGAAGACATTCTTCTTGATATTTTTCTGCTGCATGGCCCCCTGATGAAGCATACCCCGGGGGGCGAGCACGGTCTTGCCGGCAAAATTTGTTTGTATTAAGACCCAAAGTGGCAGCAGTGTATATTTTGGCGAGAACATGCTGTTGAAATAGACAATATCGGGATCCAAGCCTGCGATTAACTTTTGTACATTATGCTTTCTGAGGAATAAAGGGGATGCGTACCATATCTTCACTCCTTCGGAGGATTCGTTCCATTGGTCGGTATCGATCCCGGGATAAGGAATATTTTCGCCCAGGTCCCTGTCTGATGTAAAAACAAAAAAATCAAATTTATCCTTGAATGTTTCCACAATATTCCTGCAGGATTGTATAGGTCCCCCGCCTTTATAACCCGGCTCATACCAGTTGGTAAATAACAGGATCTTTTTTTTCTCCATTTGTTTTCTTATTGGATCCCGTTTTTCTCCATCCAATAGTCCAGAACCACAAATAACCATATCTCAGGCCACCTGATATTTTCATTTCCTTTCTGGAAATCCTTCCAATATTCCATCAACTGTGGACCCCGAATAAACGGTCGCTGGGAAATCTTTTTTATATGCAGTTCACAAAATGACCGCAATTCATTCCTAAGCCAGAGATCCCATGGAAAAACAAAGCCCTGTTTTTTTCGGAATACTATCTCGTCCGGCAGGAGCGGCTTCAAAGATTCTACTAACAGGCTTTTGGGATACTTTGGCTTTTTTAAATCGTCCGGTACGGATAATACAAACTCTATAAGGTCCTGGTCAAAAAAAGGTTCCCTTACTTCTAATGATACCGCCATGCTCATCTGGTCAGTGTCTTTTAAAAGGGTGTGTTGCGTATAGCCAAGCCATTCAGCGGCGGATACCTGGCTAAGCAAGGGTAATCGCGCAAGGTTTTCCCTTTTTTGAAACAGCTCTTTTTGTAAGGCAGTATGGAAGCGACCGCCAGATCCCAAGCTAGTCAATTCATTTAGTTGTCTAGGAGACAGTATCTGCCGGAAGATGGGATATACATTCTCAATGGAAACAGAAGGAACCTGAAGCAATTGCAGCATACGGTCTTTCCTGGAACCCTTCATTGCGGATGCAGCAAATTTTCGCAGGCCTGCCGGCAGTTTCCAAAGCCATTTCCTATTCTGCAATTGCAAATAATGGGAGAAAATCGGATAACCAGCAAATAATTCGTCCCCTCCTATGCCGGACAGGGCAACTGTCATTCCTTTTTTCCGGATCGCTTTTGAAACCACATAGGTATTGATGCCATCACCGCTGGGCGTATCCATCGCATCCAATGCATTTTTCAGTTCTCCGAGAAAAGCCTCCGGTTTCAATAAAATCCGTTCATGATTTGCATTAAATTTTTTAGCGACTNNTGGCTGGCATAGGCAGACTCATCAAATTCTTTTTCATCAAAAGAAACATTGAAGGTATTCGGTCTTTCGCTGCCCGCTTCCGCCATCAGGCCCACAACTGCGCTAGAATCAATTCCCCCAGATAAAAAAGCGCCAACAGGTACATCGCTTACCAATCTTCTTTCCACTGACTGTAAAAGCAATTGACGTATTTTCTTCTGAACACTTGTCTTATCAGTAAAATCAAATTTGACATTCAAACCTGTCAGATCCCAATAAACTCTTTTCTCGGTTTTCCCGTCTCTGATTTTCATCCAGGATCCTGCCTCCAATTGATGAATGCCATTTATCGCAGAATTAAGG
>PLCH01000298.1 GCA_003135585.1 Chitinophagaceae bacterium | reverse complement strand
AAATAAATAAATAATTTGTTAATGAAAAAACAGAAATTTTAAACATAAAAAAATACCTGCCTTACTCATTCCAAATCACCCGTATGCAAATTATTAATTCGGCCTGTATTTTTTTACAATCACGCAGGCATTGTGACCCCCAAAGCCAAAGGTATTACTCAGTGCCGCCTTGACACTTTTTTGCTGAGGTTTGGAAAAAGTAAAATTGAGTCGGGGATCTAATTCAGGGTCTTCTGTAAAATGATTAATGGTAGGCGGAACCGTATCATTCACTACACTCATGATGCAGGCGATGGCTTNNAACAATGACCAGTCATGGATTTGGTAGAACTGATGTTCAGCTCAAAAGCATGTTCTCCGAATACGTCCATTATGGCTTTCACCTCAGCTGCATCACCCAATGGAGTAGAAGTACCGTGCGTATTAATATAGTCAATGTCATTTGCCCCCATACCTGCATCTTTTAATGCTGCATTCATCACATTTTTTGCGCCCAGACCTTCCGGGTGGGGGGCTGTTATATGATGAGCATCCGCCGTCGCACCGCAACCGGCTATCTCACAGTAGATTTTCGCCCCTCTTTCCAGGGCATGTTCTAATTCTTCCAATATCAGGGNNGCACAAATCCATCCCTGTTTTTGTCGTAAGGCCGGCTTGCAGTGGATGGATCTTCATTTCGTTCGCTCAATGCCTTCATTGCATTAAATCCCCCCACTCCAGCCTCGCTGATGACGCTTTCCGAACCCCCGCTCAGGATTATATCTGCCACGCCTAACCGAATAAGATTGAATGCCTCCATGATCGCATTTGTGGAGGATGCACAGGCACTGACAACAGCAAAATTAGGACCCCTGAATCCGTGCCGGATTGAAATATGGCCTGCAGCAATATCAAGAATCATCTTCGGAATAAAGAAAGGATTGAACCGGGGTGTTCCATCTCCTTTTGCGAAATTGATCACTTCCTCCTGGAATGTGATCAATCCGCCGATACCACTTGCAAACACCACTCCGACCCTGTCCGTATTTACATTACTCTTGTTGATACCTGCATCCGATATTGCCTGATCGCTTGCAACCAGGGCTGTCTGCGTGAAACGGTCCAATTTTCTGGCTTCTTTCCTTTCCAGGAATTGCAGGGGATCAAATCTTTTCAACTCACAGGCAAACCTAGTCTTGAATTTTGTTGCGTCGAAGAGTGTAATAAAATCAGCGCCGGAAACTCCGTTGAGAAGCCCATTCCAATAATCTTCTAAATTATTGCCCACCGGTGTTAATGCACCAATCCCTGTTACAACAACTCTTTTCAATCCCATATATATGGTTTGCCCGGAAAATTTGTTAAGTGATAAATCCGCCTTCTAAGCATAAATGCTTTCGAAAGGCGGATCGAACGAATTTATTGCACATAACAATAGAACCAAAAAAGCTTACTTAGCGTGCTCCTCCAGGTATGCAATGGCTTGACCTACCGTGGTAATAGTTTCTGCCTGCTCGTCGGGAATAGAAATATTAAATTCCTTTTCAAATTCCATAATCAGTTCTACAGTGTCGAGAGAGTCGGCACCCAGATCGTTGGTAAAAGAAGCCTCGTTGGTAACTTCTGCTTCTTCTACTCCTAATTTGTCAACTATAATCTTTTTAACTCTTGTAGCGATGTCTGACATTGTTGTAAAGTTTAGTTACGGCTGCAAAAATATAATTTTTGAATTAAACACAGCAAACAACGCATTTTTAATTTTTTATGGTGATTTTGATTGGTTTTGGCATTCTATAGATACCTGACCTGCTTTATTCAACTAATTGATTGCGGTCAGGGTTGTTTTATGGATAATTACCACGGTTTTTGAAAACCCAGACTTGTCATCAGAGCGATTGATCAGCCTGAATTGCGTATTGCTGATCTTCATTTTTTTATGTTACTTATATATTTGGTTATTTTAAATATCTTCGGGTATTATCCATATCAAAATCCTGTCAATAGCATGGCACTTAAGATCATAGATCATGGAACATCGGAATACCAACAAATGGTGCGTTTGCGCTTGAGTATGCTGCGAAAGCCATTGGGATTGGATTTTAAGAAGGAAGAACTTGATAGAGAAAAAGAGGATATATTAATGGGTGCATTTGAAGATGACAGGATTTTGGGCTGTTGCCTGCTGACCAGAGTGGATGATCAAACTGTCCGGTTAAGGCAAATGGCAGTTCCCAATAACCTGCAAGGGAAAGGAATTGGCAGGGCGCTCATGATTTTCGCAGAAAATATTGCCCGTGACCGGGGATATAAAATCCTTATCATGCACGCCCGTAAGACTGCAACAGGTTTCTATGAGAAGCAAGGGTACCATATGGTCGGCAATGAATTTCAAGAGGTGACCTTGCCTCATTTTATAATGGAGAAAATCCTGTGAACCAACCGAATTCCAAAATGGTTCGCAGGATTAATATCCTGCCATTGCCATCCATAAAGAACTAACTGCACTGTAAAGAATTTTTTGAAACAACCTTGTGTTCTTTTCTTGGAAGGGTACTTCGTTTGCCACAAACCTCCGGCGTTTGTCGCTTTCCTTCCACCATAATAGGGTTGACGGGATTTACTTTATATGTTACAAAATGCCAGGAATTTTCTGTTTAACTGAGTGGTTCATACGCTGAAGAAACTCCAATAACTCCTGCATCGAATTGATACCATCGGCTATCAGCATAAACATTTTGCCCACTTGCTTCAACCTGGCTTTATTGGTTTGTTTTTGTAAATAATCAAGTATGTTATTAAAAGTAGCCGATTCAAAATAATTCGAATCGGGGCGATTTATGAAATAACATCTTAAGGTATCTTCCTTAAGAATCATTTTCTCAAAGCCCATTTCAACAGCCGCTTTTCGGGCGCGAACGGTATCAAACAAATCTTCCACCTGTTTTGGTGCAGGGCCAAATCGATCAATCAATTCCTCATAAAATTGTCGCAAAGCTCTTTCATCTTCACAATTATCAAGGCGTGTATATAAAGACAACCGTTCTGTTACACTTTCCACATAACTATCCGGGATAAGAATTTCCAGATCTGTATCAATTGTGCAATCCTGCACATAATCTTCCTGTTTTGAAATCTCCTCCTTGAACAATTCCCTGAATTCTGTCCTTTTCAATTCTTTGATCGCCTCATCTAAAATTTTCTGGTACATCTCGAAGCTTATCTCGGCCATAAAACCGCTCTGTTCGCCACCCAGCATATTTCCCGCACCGCGGATATCTAGGTCGCGCATGGCAATCAGGAAACCACTTCCAAGGTCACTGTGTTGTTCCACCGTTTGAAGTCGTTTACGGGAATCGGAAGGCAAGGTTGCCAGAGAGGGAGCCAGTAAATAACAAAAGGCCTTCTTATTGCTTCTCCCCACCCTACCCCTCAATTGGTGTAAATCGCTCAATCCGAATTGATGCGCGTTATTGACGATAATCGTATTCACATTAGGAATGTCCACTCCGCTTTCCACGATATTCGTACACACAAGGACGTCATATTTTTGGTCAATAAAGTCAAGAATATGGGCCTCGAGCTCATGCCCTTCCATTTGCCCATGTGCATAAGCAATACTAAGGTCGGGGCAAAGGCCTTGCAATAAAACCTGCATTTCGCTAAGGCCATGTACACGATTGTGTATAAAGAAAACCTGCCCGGCTCTTTCAGTTTCATAATAAATAGCATCTCTTATAAAGTCCTGGTTAAATACATGAACTTCAGTTTGAATAGGCTGACGGTTGGATGGTGGCGTATTTATAATGCTAAGGTCTCTCGCACCCATTAAGCTAAACTGCAAAGTTCTTGGTATAGGCGTGGCAGTTAGGGTGAGCGAATCAACTGTTGTTCTTATTTGTTTTAATTTTTCTTTTGCCGATACACCAAATTTTTGCTCTTCATCAATTACCATTAAACCGAGGTCTTTGAATTTTACATCTTTACTTAGTAGTGCATGTGTTCCAATGATAATGTCAATTTTACCTTCGTGTACTTTTTGTAAAGTTTCTTTTTTTTCTTTTGAGGATTTGAAACGATTAATGTAATCTATGGTTACAGGAAAATCTTTTAAGCGCTCGCTGAAAGTTTTATNNGCAATACTGCGGCCTGTTTCCCGTCGAGACATGTTTTGAAAACAGCACGTATAGCAACTTCAGTTTTGCCAAAGCCTACATCGCCACACACAAGCCTGTCCATGGGCGAGGGCTTCTCCATATCATTCTTTACGTCTGTAACAGCTTTGTTTTGATCGGGTGTGTCCTCATATACAAAGGATGCTTCCAATTCCGTCTGCATATAATTATCGGGAGAATGAGCGAAACCTTTTAAGCTTTTTCTTTGTGCATATAATTTTATAAGATCGGCGGCGATATCTTTTACCTGCTTTTTTGTTTTGTCTTTAAGCTTGTTCCACACATCGCTTCCCAATTTATTCATTTTTGGAACGGTGCCCTCTTTNNTATGAAATGTTTACATATAAAAGATCGTTATCCTTATAAACAATCCTTACTGCTTCCTGCACTCTTCCATTTGCTTCAATTTTCTGTAAGCCGCTGTAAACTCCAACTCCATGATCTATGTGTGTTACATAATCGCCGGGCTGCAGCTCCCGCAAGGTTTTCAAAGTAAGGGCTTTGTTTTTGCTAAAAGCCTGCCT
>PLCH01000176.1:1085-3516 GCA_003135585.1 Chitinophagaceae bacterium | reverse complement strand
TCGCATACCCTTTCAGCAATTCATATAAAGCCTTCTGGCTCCTTCGTTCATCGTTGCGGCAGCCCTGCAGAATTGAACTCAGTTGATTGACAGGATTAATCAAAGTAAAAATTATTAAAATGCTGGTGACACCAATACGCCCTTCTTAGTATGCAACGACAAACTATGACAAATCGTATGGCCAGGAGGTTATTCATCGATTAAAAACCATTTTGTGACGGTAGAAATTTGCCGGAAAAATTTAAATAAAAATTAACAGCTGAAGGGCAACCTTTGCTGAATCGTCTCCCGATCCCTATCGATAAATGTTGAAAAAACTATTCTCCGGTAGATTTTTCCGTGTCACCTGAAAGAATTGAAGGAAGAGCCAAATGAACTTAATTTTAACTCTGCACGATAAATTCAGCCTGATCGGTTAGCCGTCGAAAAAAAATAAATATGTTTTTGCGATGGAGTTCATATATCCGGCCTACCTATCACGTCAAATACTGGAGGGGGCCGATTATGAAAAAAATACAACGACCATACTGAACGCTTCATGAATCCCGAAACAATTGAGAAATACATGAAATAAGGGGTTAGGGTTCGGTTGATCAGGACAATCCTTATTGTTTCATCCAGTTTTCTACAAAATCCGCATAGCTGTCACTGATAGGCAATTCCATTGAGCCATTCAATTGCACCTTTCTATTCAGGACTGAACTCACACGGGCTACCGGTACAATGTAACTTCGGTGTATTCTTTTGAATTTTTCTGAGGGAAGTTTTTCCAAAATGGCCTTCAAAGTCATAAGGGTTAATACAAATTTTCCGTGCGCAAGGTGAATTTTGATATAGTCTTCCAGGCTTTCAATATACTCGATAGTACTTAGGTCGATCTTTACCAATCTGTATTCAGAACGAACAAAAAGGCTGCGTTGAGTATCCTCCAGGGCGGTTCTCTTGTAATGAAAATATTCGACAGCCTTATTCACCGTCCTTGCAAAACGCTCAAATGGTATCGGTTTTAGAAGGTAATCAAGAGCATCCAGGTCAAAGCCATCCATTGCAAATTTTTTGTGAGCAGTAGTAAAAATAATGATAGGCTTTTTTTCCAGGGATCTTACCAGGTCAATTCCAGTTATATCCGGCATGTTAATATCCAGGAACAGCAGATCAATAACTGCATTTCTAAGGAATTCTACCCCCGAGATAGCATCATCAAATGTCTGAATGAGTTTCAGGACGGGAAATTTTGATACATATTCCTTCATCAACTCCAGAGCCAGCGGCTCATCATCAATGGCGACACATCTGATTTCCATAACAACTAAACCTGCAGGGTAAGCTGCACGGTATATTTTTCGTTTTTTGTGTTTATGTCAAGAAAATGTTTGTCGGGATAAAGGTATTGCAATCTTTGCCTGGTATTGTCAATGCCAATGCCATTCCGCTCAGCCCTGGGTATGGGGTCAAAAAGCCTGTTCTGACAAAAAAGACTAATTGTGCGGCTCTCCGAATATAATTGAATCGTGATAGCGGAGGGTTCATGATTACTGATGCCATATTTAAAGACGTTTTCCACAAAGGGCATCAGTATCAGGGGGGCAATCTTTCGTTGTTCCAGCGGGCCACAAATTGTAAAATCAAGGTGGACATTTTTACCAAGCCGCAAACGCTGAAGGTCAACAAAATCACGGATGCAATCTATCTCGCTTTGAAGTGAAACAAAATCTTGATTGATGTCGTCTGTTACATAACGCATAATATTGGACAATTTCATAATACTCTCTGCTGTATTCTCACTTTTGGTGATTGCCAATGTATAAATATTATTGAGTGTGTTGAATAGGAAATGCGGATTAATCTGAGCCTTTAAAAAAGATAATTCGGCAGTTGTTTTCCCTGCCTCCGCTTTTACCGCCCGGTTTTCAGCTATGCGAAGTTGTTGCGAAATCTTAACAGCCATTCCCAGGGCCATGACCATTACAAATAAGAAAATACTAACGATATCGATATTACCGAACAACCCCCGGGAAATAGGAGGCCTCCGTGAGGGAAAGGGCGGCGTGCCTGAAGAAAGGCCCGGTAAAGGCACAAAGCCCGGCGGGGGAGCAAACCCCAGGGGACGAAAAGGCGGCCCCCTCCTAATAATTAATTCTTCAAAAGGTTTTAGAAGACAAATGACGAACAATAACATTACTACTATGGTGAAATACAGGACAATTTTTTTTTGAAAATACAACTGGGGAATTAGCAGATAGGCATTAAGATAAAATATGGAAATGTAGCAGGAATAAAACAGGATGTGATTAGGCAGCAAAATCGAAGAGAAAATATTTTCATTACCGGGCTGCCTGTACAGGAAAAGCAAGGGCAGGCTGATAAAAATCAGCAAGCCTGCGAGGTGGGTAATAATTGCAGCTGGTTTTAAAAGCCCCATAGGCAAAGC
>PLCH01000176.1:0-1080 GCA_003135585.1 Chitinophagaceae bacterium | reverse complement strand
CGTTATTGAATATTATCCGCGCCGGCATCCCCGGTTCCCTGGCTTTTACGTTTGAACAGATTTATATCCATCTTGCCAAAGTGATAGGTAAAGTTTAACCGGATCATTTGCGGGTCCCGAAGACGGCTATAGTCCTGGATAAAAAATGCGCTTTGAGAATACTGGTCGGATATCCTGGTTCTAAAAATATCGCTGACACTTAAGGAAACGGAANNGAATATATCCCTGGGATGCACTTTGGGATTGCATCATAGGCGGCCCACCCATACCACCACCGCCGTTATTGACCGGCAGATTGGTTTTTGATTGGTAGGTGGCCGTCAGCTGCAGGCTGAACTTGTAGGGTAATTTGAAGTTACTGTTGAATTTGCCAAACCAGCTCCATAAAGCATCCTGAGACTGGCCGCTGATATTATCCGTGTTAATTTTTGATTGGTATACATTGATATTGGTACTGATATCCCACCATTTGGTAAGGCTGTTCTGTGCAGTCAATTCAGCTCCCGCAGTTCTACTGGAATTCGCATTTACAAACGTATTTATAAAGTCCTGCTTTCCTGCAACTGCATTGAAGGAAGTATCCAGAAAGCGGGTGATGAGATTGGTTGTCTTTTTATAATAAAGGGACGCCAGGAAGGTATTGTTTCCTTTGAAGGTCTTCATGTACGAAATTTCGTAGGAATAGGTAAACTCGGGCACCAACCCTGGATTGCCCCGGGTAATATTCAGGCTGTCCGAGTAATCTGTATAAGGAATCAATTGAAAAAAATTGGGTCTGTTGATTCGACGCGTTATGCTAAATTGCAGTTCCTGATTTCCCTTCAATTTCTGGCTAAGGAATACGGATGGGAATAAACTTATCGGGTAGCTGTTGCTGTAATTTTGTTTCAGCTCACTCAATTGACCCATATAACTGGAACTCTCCGCTCTTACACCCAGCTTATATCCAAAATTCTTTATAGCGCTGGTCACGCTGATATAGCCTGCAAATACATTATCATTATTCCGATAATTGGTGGAGGCAGCTGGAACCAGCAGATAATTGTTGGCTGAATCATTAAAAAGATAATTATCTGTGAT
>PLCH01000356.1 GCA_003135585.1 Chitinophagaceae bacterium | reverse complement strand
TTTTTCATTTTGTTATGTGTTGGGAAAAGTCAAGGCGAATATTAATTAACCTTCAAACTTGTGAGTTATGAAAGTAAATGAAAATCTTTCTGTTTTGTTCTTTTTGGAAAAATCCAAAACGACTGGCGACGGCACCGCCCCCCTTTGGGTCCGTATTACGATTAATGGCGACCGGTCTGAATTCTCCTTGGGCAAAAAAATCGTGCCCACATACTGGGATCAGCATTTGGAACAAGTAAAAGATACAACTACGAATAAAAATTTATCGACCGTAAACAGGCTGATCCACCAAACGCGCGGTAAGCTGGAAACGTTATACTTTGTACTTGCCAGCCAGAATGACTATGTTTCGGCTGATCTTCTAAAAAAGGCTTACAGAAGGACACTTGATAAAAAGAATGAAGCAAAAAAGGAGCCTGAGAGAACCCTCTGCCAAGTAGCTAAATACAAATACAGCATTTTTGCCAGACAGGTGAAAAAGAAATTGCGTTCTGGGACCACACTAAAGCGATGGCATAGCACGAAAAGAAAAATCAGGAATTTCCTTCATTTCAAATTTAAGAGATGGGACATGCCCCTGTCTGCCTTCAGGTATTCTCATGCGCAGGATTTTATGAATTATCTTACCCTGCTGGATGGAATAGAAGAGAATACCGCCCGCAAATATATAAAGAACACCAAGGAGCTTTTGCAGATTGCCGCAGACCGGGGTTGGCTTGCCGCCAATCCCTGGGCCAGCTATAAGATTGGGTACGACCAACCGGAACGAGAGTGCCTAAGTATGCAGGACATTATGAAACTTTATCGGAAACCGTTGCTAGACCGGCTGGATCATGTCCGAAATATCTTCCTGTTCGCCTGTTTTACTGGGTATGCTTTCCAGGAGGTGCTGAATTTAACCCCGGATGATGTGTTTATTGGCGACGATGGAAAACGTTGGATAAGGATTGACCGCAGGAAAACAGGAAAGCCTGAAAGTTTACCTCTGCTTCCTATCCCGGCCACCATAATGGATCGGTACAAGAATGACAGGTATTGTATGATCCATAATAAACTGTTACCGGTAAAGAGCTATCATAACTATAATAGCTATTTGAAGGAGGTGGCTTTTCTCTGTGGAATAGCAATAGAGCTCTCGACTCATATTGCGCGTCATACTTTCGCGACCACGATCACACTCGATAACGACGTGCCTATTGAGACTGTCAGTAGGATGTTAGGGCATAAGAATATCCGAACTACGCAGATTTATGCAAAAGTGTCGAGGAAGAAGATCAGCAATAATATGAGNNGTGAAATAATGAATTGAAGATAAACAGATGACTGATTTCCCGGGGCAGGCAAGAAGGCATGGCGAGGCATGGGTTTGTATCGAGGCTTCGAATAAGGTAAATTGGTACCTGGCTATTCATTAACAAATAATTGGTCTTTACTAATTCTAAAGTGGTAGGAAATAAATAACTTTAATATCGAAATTTTTTGATAATCTAAAATATGTGTTATGGAAAATGTGAAGAGTGAACTTTTCAAAAAGAATCTTTTTGAAAAACCCCGAATTTATCGAGAACAAATACTCACCGTAGATGACCTTACTGAATTTAAAAGACAATTATTGTTTGAAATCAAAACACTTCTCAAAGAGCACGGCGGCCAGCCTTCTAAAAAATGGCTCAAATCCCGCGACGTTCGAAAATTACTAGACATCTCACCTGGTACTTTACAGAGCCTTCGGGTAAAAGGAACCCTCCCCTACACGAGGATTGGTGGAGTAATTTATCATGACTCAGCGGATATCCAGAAAATGCTGGAACCAAAGAAGCGGCAACAGAACTTTCATTAAGATTTTATTTATTTCTGAAAGTATTTGCACCATTTAATGGCGCAAATACTTTCCTGTTAATCCCATTGATCAATTTAGAATTGCTTTCTGTGAAGAGTGAAACATTTAGTTGCAAAGAGGTCATCCAAATGGACCTGGTTGAATACCTGGCCATACTGCGCTACCGCCCTACTAAAATATGTAACTATGGTTATTGATATCTATAGCCCCTAAGATGAAAAAACAGCGTTCTTTCAGTAATCGGAAATTTGAATCTGTGGTGTTATTGGGAGAGCCGATCCATTATGGGAATGCGGGCCAAGAATTCCTGATCTTTACTTCCCCCTCATATGAATTTGGTTAAAAAGTGTTAATAAGAGCAATTATAATTCCGCAAGTATCTGAGCAATTTCAGAAAAGTTTCAAATAAGCCTATTCACGCTCGGAAGGTTGCAAAAGTATCCATCAACTAAACGCTATCTCTGGCAGAAATAATAAAATTGCCCAGGGGTAAGATGAGGAGCGCTAGAAGCAGGATTACCGAAATTTCTTTGATGAATTAATTGGACAGTAAACCTTGTAGGTCGCCAATCGTCTATCCCATAAGTGGAGGCTGGGCATTGGAATAGAGGAACTATACCAACTATAGAATACCCAGCATCCTAAATACGAAGCCTATCAGTTTTAAGAAATCCGGCAATACCAGCTTCATAAAGAACTAAACAGAAAGAATTCCGATAGAGATAAGAAATAATTTAAAATATATGGCTTAAAGGAAATGGCCAGCAGCCCTTNNGTATCGTCCAAGTGAGCATGGCAAAAAGGAACCAACCGAGGAATACAAACGCCCAAGAAAAAAGAGCTTTGCCAAAATAAATAGACCATTTTGTATAGGTAACAAGAAAAGACTCTTCCTCATTTTACCCTTGTGTTTTACATAGAGCAGGCGACAAGATCAATCTTTTAACTTAAGCCAGACCATTGATAAAGAGTTCGATCTAATAGCAAAACTTGTTTGAATTTTTTTTCTTCAGATTGAATATGGCTACTCAATTTTAGGAAAATGCGGATGAGTGGGGTAATGATTTTGGTCCGCTAAGTATGATTGTTTTTTAAATCAAATTGCCTCGATATCTCTATCACAATACCGGTCATTTGTTTTTTTGTCAACCCATCCTTAAGATGAAAATTAACTGAAATGTGCAACATATTGACCTTGGCCTGATTTTTTATTTCATTTAATCTCTGGAGACGTTCAAAGTTTTCATTAAAATTCATCTTACTTTTTTCTTTCAAAGAATTACCGGTATGGATAAATTCGGCTTTGCCACGTTGCACCTTTTTTTTTATTATAATTTAGTACTCCGGAAAGGCTTTCAGATGTTTCTATATTCACGAGCATACCTTGTATAGTTCGTTTAGACGTGAAAATATCAAATCCATTTTATCAAAAAGGGTCGTCTTATTTTGCTCGTTAAGAAATATCCAGCCTGAAAAATCAGGCTGTTTTTCCAACCCATGCAATTTTTTAACTGACTGATTAAAGTTGTTTCCAATTGCACTAAGTTCTTTTTTTAAGGCAAGCATGTCTGTCAAAAAGTCATCAATAGAAACGTTTTAGTATTTTATATTTACGGGTTTATTAAGGATAGTCTTATTTGTATGGCAGCTAAGCTGCCAGCAGGTTGATTCCTTTTAGCACCTAATTAAAGCCTCATATTCCTCATTATTAAGCTTTAAAGTAAGCCGTCTTTTCCCAAAATTATTTTGCTGTTCCATAATCTCAAAGTGATTGTGAATATTAATAATCAACGAACCCGAACCGACTTTGGAGGGAGGGCTACCATTTCCCTGAGACCGACTCCGGAGGCGAAAGGGCAAGTTTCCGACGTGGCCGTGCCACCTTGGGACAACTTGCTAACCGCAGATATGATCAGGCGGTTTGATTTTATTATTTTCACTTATGCAATCTTTAGATTTTATAAATGGATGATTCTATTCCATTCCTTTAATCCCGCGTATAAAGCTATTAAGGTCTTTATAACCCGCAAATAAATTTCTATGATCAAATAGGCCGAGCTTTTTTTCAAGTCCTTTTTAGTGCATTTCTCGCCTCCTGGATCATTGTCGAGCCATAACTCAATCAATTGATATCTTTCCATCAATTCCATGTGCTTTTCAAAAAAAGAACGGGAGTTAAGAATCAGAAAATTTGGCAGATTA